>JAJFFA010000008.1 GCA_021776885.1 Planctomycetota bacterium | reverse complement strand
ACCAGCACCCGGACCCGAACTTCGACGCCGGCGACGACTTCGGAGCGCCGGACGAGACGATCCTCTCGGCCCTGAACGAGCGCCCGTTGATGATCACGCACTACCCCACGGAGGTGAAGGCCTTCTACATGAAGCGCGACCCCGAGGACGAGTCCAAGGCACTCTGCGTCGACATGATCGCTCCGGAAGGCGTCGGCGAGATCATCGGCGGCAGCCAGCGCGAGGACGACCTGGAGCAGCTCCTGGCTCGAGTGCGCGCCCACGACTTGCCCGAAGAGGCGTTCAACTGGTACCTGGACCTGCGCCGCTACGGGTCCGTTCCCCACTCGGGCTTCGGCTTGGGGCTCGAGCGCACGGTGGGCTGGATCTGTGGGCTGGAGCATGTGCGTGAGACGTCGCCGTTTCCGCGGATGATGACGCGGATTCGACCCTAGGGGGGCGCGGCGTTCGTCCTACTCGAAGGGCCTCGGGCAGCTCGGGATCTGGTAGGCGGGCGGAGGGCCGTCCCCTCGCCTCCCATCACCGGGCTCACTGCGGCAGGAGTGCGGCCTGCCGCTTGCTTCTCGAGCCGGAGCTGAAGAGCGCCCTTCCAGGATGCGCACTACGCCCCGTGCCCATGGACGCCCTAGCGCAGCAACGCCTCCAGCCGGCGGGTCTCCGTCTCCTGGTCCTCGAACGAGGCGTCCGGGCGGAACTGGCAGTCGACGCCGAGGTGGCGCGACAGGGCCTCCGCGGCGCGGCTCTTGGGCCAGGCGACGGTGGCGATGGGGGGCCAGTCGCCGGGGTGGTCGAGCTCGGTGGGGGTGCCCGTGCGCAGGACGCGCAGGAGGAAGTCGGTGACCTCGGTGCGGCCGGCGGCGAGGGCGCTGCGGGCGCACTCGACGCGCACGACCAGGTCCGGATGGGCGCTGGCGCCGCTGGCCAGGGCCGAGAGGCGGGCCGGGAGACCGCGTGCCGTGCCGCGCCCCTCCAGGGCCGCGGCCGCGATGACGTCGACCGCCTTGCGCCCCCGCCCCGGGGCTTCGAGGCGCGCCTCCAGGCGGGTCAGGAGGGCGTCGTCCGAGGCCTCGCTGCGCGACCAGGCGAGCAGGACGGCGGCGCGGGCGGCGACGTCGTCCGCGCGCGCCAGGGCGTCGCTCAGCTCGGACAGGGCCGCCTCCTCGAAGGGGGCGCCTGCGGCGGGCAGGGCCGCGCTCCAGGCGTCGAGGTCCGCTCCGAAGGCCGTCGTCGAGGAAGTCTTCCAGTCGCTGGGGGGCGCCACCGCTGCGACCGGCGCCACGTCCGTCGCGGTCCGGCCGTCGGCCGCGGGCAGGGTCTCCGCGTCCGGACGGGAAGCCTGCGGCTGCAGTGGGCGAGGCGGGGTCTCCGCCTGCTCCGCCGCACTCGGCCTCGTCCCGCTCGGCCGCGTCGCCTCCGGAGCCACGCAGGCGGCCGAGAGGCAGGCGAGCGCGATCGAGGCGCAGGTCGTGCGGAGCGGCGTCACGCACGCATCCTAGACCCGCCTTCGGCGAAAGCGAATGGGCTACTCGGGAACGAACACGCGCAGGCCGGCCTCGTCCGAGACCCACAGCTGCCCCTGGGGCAGGTGGGCGCGCGGGGCCTCCCAGGCGATGAACTCGTACTCGCCCTCGCGCCGCACCGAGTACGCGGCCTCGGAGTCATCGCGGCGGTAGACGAAGAGCACCTCGTTCTTGATCTCCACCGTCCAGTCGTTCCAGGGCGAGGCCAGCTCGAGCGCGTTGCTGGAGCGCCGGCGCAGCACCTCGAGGCCCGACTCGACCCCGTGGCGGAAGCGCGCGCTGACGTCCTCGGAGACCGTCGCCGAGTCGGAGATGTCCGGCTTCAGGCGCTGGCGCCAGGTGGCGACGCTGCCGTTGCGCAGGACGAGGCGCACCGAGTCACTGGTCGGGTACGGGCCCACCACCGGCGCGGAGCCGAGGTCCCAGGGACCCTCGAGTCCACCGGTTGCCGCCTCGATCATCCAGGCCGAGCCGTCCTCGGTGACCAGCAGCAGGTAGCCGGAGCGTGAGGGCAGGAAGACCGGCGCGCGGGCGATGCCGGAGAGGGTGCTGACGGAGGTCTCCCAGAGCACGCGGCTCTCGGGGCCAACCCGCGCGATACGACCCTTGCGGTCGACGAAGATGCAGTCGCTGCCGACGACCACGGGCAGGGCGTCGACGCGGCCGTCGCCCGCCCAGCGCCGCTCCGGTGTGCGCGACAGGAAGACGTAGCGATCCTTCGGCGCGTCCACGCGCAGGGCGATGGACTCGAAGCCGTCGCGCTCGAAGACCATCTCGACCGGCTCGCCGAAGGTGGTCTCGATCACGAAGGGCGTGGTGCGGAAGGAGTCATCCCCCAGGCGCACATGGGCGCCGGCCGGGAAGCTCTCGACCTTCCAGGGCACGAGGAAGCTGTTCGGGTTCTCGAGCGAAGTCGAGAGCACGTTCCAGGCTTCGTCGTGGCGCCCCTCGGTGGCCAGCTGGCGCGCCTCCTGCACGGCCCGCTCCTTGTCGCTCACCTTGGCCATCTCGTCGTCGAGCACCTCGCGGATCTTGCCGTCGGCGTCCGTGGACAGGAGCTGCTCGTAGTAGCGCAGGGCGCGGCGGAAGTCGCCGCTCTTGGTGTGCGCCCGGGCCTGGGCCAGGAGCAGG
>JAJFFA010000700.1 GCA_021776885.1 Planctomycetota bacterium | reverse complement strand
TCAGCCCGGCGCGAAGCAGGAAGGCCAGCACGGCCAGGGGCCAGAGCTGGGTGAAGGCCAGGATCAGGAAGAACGGGATCGAGCCCAGCTCGACCAGCAGCATGCTGCGCACGAAGCCCAGGCGCGCCAGCAACCAGGGGGTCACGAGGAAGCCCAGGGTCATCAGCACCTGACCGGCGGCCCAGAGGCTGGTCCAGCTGCCGGGCGAGAAGCCGAAGCGCTCCTTGAAGTAGAGCGAGAAGAAGGGGATGGACAGGCCGGCACCGCAGGCGATGACCAGCTGCGGCAGGGCGAAGCGCGCGAGCAAGCCGCGGTGGGCGCGCAGGACGGGGAGCAGGGGCTGGCCGCGCTCCAGGCTGGGCGTCTCGCGTGGAATGGCGCAGAAGGCCAGGGCGCCGAGGAAGGCCAGCAGGCCGCCGCCAGTGATGGCCCAGGCCATGCTCTCGACGTCGCCGCCCAGGGCCGGGGCGAAGCGCTCGACGAAGAGGCCCGAGCCGAGGGAGCCCCCCACCGCCGCCAGGGTGCGCACGGCCTCCGCCAGGCCGAAGACACCGGCGCGCTCCTCGGGGCCCGTGTGGCGGAAGAGGAACGGGGCGATGGCGACGTAGTGCATCGAGAAGGCCAGGCCACCGACGAGGTTGACCAGGGAGAAGGCCAGGCTGCCGTGGACCCAGGGCAGAAGCGCGTAGGCCGCGCCGGCGACGGCCGCCGCGCCGACGAACACCGGTCCGACGGAGGTGCGCGCCAGGAACACGGCGGCGGGGATCGCGACCAGGACCTTGCCCCAGGACTCGGCCGACTGGACGACGCCAATCTGGCTCTTGGAGAGCCCGCGCGCATCGAGGTACAGGGCCAGCAGGCTGAAGAGCACGGCGTGGGACGCACCGAGCAGGGCGGATCCCAGCAAGTACGCGCGCACCGTGCGCCGCGTTCGGCGCAAGTCCTCGAAGAGCCCCCTCCACATTGCAGCCGGGTAGCGTACCAGTCGGCGCGGAACGGCCCTACGGCCTGCTGCGGGGCCCGTCGCGCGGATTGCCAGCACGCGTGCCGAGCGAAGCTGGCAGGGGCCGCAACCGAGTTGCAAGCTATGGGATTCCCTGGCGGCGGCATCCGCCCGTGGAGAGAGTCGAGGGGCTCCCTCCCGAACCACGGCACGCCGCGGCTCCCCGCAACAGATCCCCCAGAGACCCCCGATGGATACGACTACCGATAATGCCTCGCCGCGCGGCGCCCGCCGCGCGCTCCTGCCCAAGACCCTGCTCTCCGCCCTGGCCCTGGGTCTGACCCTCGGACTCGGCGCCTGCAGCAGCAGCAACAACAACGACAGCGGCGGCGGAGGGACCGCCCCGCCCAGCCTGAACAGCCTCTCCGGAACCGTGCGCGCCAGCGCGACCGAAGGCGGGACCGCCGGTGGGCCCCTGGCCGGCGTCACCATCCGCGCCGGAAACGCGTCCAGCGTCACGAACGCCAACGGACAGTTCATCCTGACCAGCCTGGGCGTCCTCGCCACGGGCAGCCTCGTGGTCGAGCTGGACGGAACCACCGCAGGCGTGGCCGGACAGTTCCCGCTGCTCGACATCGTCATCGACCTCTCCGCGGGAGCCACCGAAGCCTTCCTGCCCCAGGTCATCACCCTGCCCGACCTGACCAACGCCGCCAGCTCGACCCAGGCCGTCATGACGGACATGAGCGGCGCGGTCACCGCGCCGATCAGCGTGACGGGCACCGAGGCCGACATGATCCTCGAGGGCGACACGGGCACGATCATCACCGTGGGCGGCATGGCCACCGCGCAGATGGTCAACCTGAACATGTCGCCGGTGCCCGCTGCCCAGGTGCCGATGCCCCTGCCCGGCCAGCGGATCGGTAGCGGCTTCGTGACGATCCAGCCGGGCAACGCGACCTTTGACCCGCCCCCGGCCGGGGGCACCGCTGGCCTGGACGTGGTCCTGCCCAACGACATGGGCCTGCCCGTGGGCGCCATGGTCGACATCCTGTCCTTCGACCACGACGCCGGCGCGTGGGTCAACCGCAGCCTCGAGACCGGCAACCAGGGCGTAGTGATCGACCTGGGCGGCGGCGAGACCGCCATCGACGCGGACGGCGTGATCACCGAGGGCGGCTGGCACACCGGCAGCATCGACGTCGACCCGGACTGCGCCACCACCGTGACCGGTCGCGTGGTCGACGCCAAGGGCGCCCCGATCGCCAACGCCTCGATCGCCCTGTTCACGGGCCAGTTCGCGAGCACCGGCGCCGATGGGCGCTTCAGCATCCCCCTGGTGCCGGCCTACGACATCGCTGCCCTGGCCGGTGACCCGTCGATGTGCATCGGCGTGGACCTCTGCTACGAGGCCGTGCTCTCGCCCAACAACGGCAGCCTCACGAGCGGCAAGCTCGTCTTCGGAGCGGGCGGCGTGATGACCGGCGGCACGACGGACCTGGGTGATATCTCCTTCACCCTGCCGACCACCGGCAACCTGGCCGGCATCGTCAACGGCACGGTCTCCCCCACCGAGCCCGTCATGATCGCCGGGCCGACCAACACCTCGGTGGTGCCCCAGTCCAACGGCGGCTTCTTCGTGACCGGCCTCGAGCAGGGTGCGTACACGGCCAGCTACCTGTTCACCGGCCGCACGAACCCGACGGTGGTGCCCTTCACCATCACGGCCGGCCAGACGACGACGATCACCATCCAGGCGCCCATGGGCGGCGGTGAGGGCGACATCACCGTGAACGTGTTCCTGGGCGACGACGACTCCCCCGGGGGTGCGTTCAAGCCCCTGCCCGGTGCAGCCGTGACCCTGCGCGGCACCGACTCCGCGTCGATGAACGGCCTGGTCGGGACCACGGACGCCAGCGGCGCCGTGACCTTCATGAACGTCGACGGCCCCTTCGACGCCACGGCCCAGATCGACCTGCTGGTCGCGGGCGTGCAGACCATCCGCTTCGCCGGCTCGGTGCTGAACATCGACCCCGTGGGGAGCAACATCGGCGTGCCGATCTTCTTCAGCGATGCTCCGCAATCCGTGACCGACGCGACGCTGATGGGCAACCTGGCCAATGCGCCGATGCTGATGGGGAACGAGATGCTGATGATCCGCATGCTCGATGACGAGTTCGGCTTCTTCGAGGCCCCCATCGACGCCCAGGGCGACTACACCCTCAACGTGCCTTCCGACGTGATGCTGGACGCGATCATCTACCACGCCGACAGCGTGGCCCAGGGCAGCGTGCAACCGATCGCTACCCTCGACATGCTCGGCCTCGGGCCGGTCGCCTCGGGTCAGACCCTGACCCAGGACTTCGACTGGAACGGCGGTCGTCGCGTCGACTGGGACCAGTCCGTGATGTTCGACATCGCAGGCGCGGATGCCGCGGCCACGAACGCCGAGGTCACGGTCGGCATCTCGATGGGCAACCTCTTCTTCGACTTCGACGTCTACGACGGCGCCATCGGCCCCTTCACGGCCAACCTTCCGGACGCCACCGACGCCAACCTGAGCGGCTACGACCTGGTGGTCGAAGCCGATGTCAACAACCTGACGAACAGCGTCGACCAGAGCTGCAATGCGGTCCTGGCCACGACGCCGGCCACCTACACCTTCGATCTCTTGACCAGGCCGACCTTGATCGCGCCCTTCGATGGCGCGATGTACACGGTCTCCGAGATCTCGAACCTCGATGCGATCTGGAGTCTGGGCGCGGCCGGCACCCTGACCCAGGGCGTCGAGATCTTCCGCATCGCGGGCTTCAGCAAGACCAAAGGCGGGATCACTTTCGTCTGGCAGATGTTCCTGCCCGTCGGCTCGACGACCTTCCGCATGCCGCCGACCGTCCTGCCCATGTTCGAGGCGGGGCAGTTCGACAACGCCAACATCTCGAAGACCCGCTTCGACGGCTTCACCTTCGACTTCGACACCTTCTTCAACGAGAACGTCGACGCGAACCTGGAGGCCATCGAGGCGGCCCTGAACGCCGCGTGTGAGGCCGGGAACTCCGTGAACTTCATGGTCACCCCGTAGTCCTCCGCCCGGCACCCGCTTCGCTGCGGAGGCGTCGCTCGAGAGAGCGGCGCCTCCGCTTCGTTTTGCGGCGCCCGCGGCGGGGGCGCGCGGTAACTTAGCGGCCGCCGAGCCCCGGCCATCGTCCGGGCCAGGACTGCGGATGAACGAGCCCCAGCACGAACCCCTCGAGTCGACGCGCCGCCGGGCCAGCCTGGCCCTGGCCGGGGTCGTGACCCTCGCCGCCCTGGTGCGCGTCGCCTTCGCCCTGCGCAAGGGCCTCGTCCTGGACGAGTTCCACAGCCTGTTCCACGCCAGCGCGCCCAGCTTCGAGGTGTTCCTCGCGAACCTGGGCCGGGACAACCATCCGCCGCTCTCCTTCGCCAGCATCGCAGCCTGCCTGCGGCTCCTGGGCGACGACGCCTGGTCCCTGCGCCTGCCCGCCCTGCTGCTCGGCAGCCTCGAGGTCTACGTCGTCGCCCGCGTCGCGCGGCGCACGGCCCTGCGTGGCGCGGGCCTCTTCGCGGCGGCACTGCTCGGCTGCTCGTCGCTGCACCTCGACTTCTCGTCCCAGGCACGCATGTACGCGCCGCTCTCCCTGGCAGTGACCTCGAGCCTGGCCCTGCTCCTGGCCCTGATCGAGGTGCCCCAGGGCGGTCGCACGCGGGGCCTCGGCCTGGCCCTGGGCCTGGTCCTTGCCCTCGGCGCGCACACGCACTACGCCTTCGTCCACTACGCCGTGGCGTTGGCCCTCGGCCTGGCCGTGTCCTGCGTGCTGATTCCCGAGTGGCGCCCCCGGACCCGGCGCCTGCTGCTGCCGATCACCCTCGCGACCCTGCTCTCTCTGCCCTGGTACGCAGGCGTCTTCCCCACCCAACTCGGGAACGGGTTGCCCCCCGGGGGGGACGACCTCGGGCTCGAGAGCCTGGCCGAGGCCATGGTGCACCTCTTCTTCCTGAACGTGCGCCTGGGCGGACCCGAGCTGCGCCTGGTGTTCATCGGCGCCGGAGTCCTGGCCTTCTTCCTGGGCCTGGTCGGCCTGGCACGCCTGTGGTTCGTGCGCCCGGGAGCGGGCCGCGCCCTGCCGTTGCTGCTCTTCGCGCTCGCCTACGTGGCCCCGCTGCAGATGTGGATCGCGGCGTCCGTGTGGCCCCGCTCCGGCTTCACCTGGCACTACATCCTGCCCTCCGCCGCGGCCCTCGCGCTCGCCCTCGCGGCCTCGACCGGCCCTGGCCCCCTGGCCCTGGCGCGGCGCGCGGCCGCGGGTCTCGTGCTCGCCCTGGCGCTGCTCCTCTCGCTCTTCAACCTGCG
>JAJFFA010000699.1 GCA_021776885.1 Planctomycetota bacterium | reverse complement strand
GCTTCGAGAGCGAGCGCGTGCTCGAGCTCGGTGCCCCGCTGCGCGATGCGTGCCTCTTGCCCTACGAGGTGGGCCGCCTGCCGGAGATGGCCGTCGTCTCCCACAGCGGCGAGCTGTCCCTCATGCGCCTGGGGCCGGACGGCCCGGCCCTCGAGCCGATCTATTCGGACGCCACCGGCCTGGCGCGGGTCGCGGTGACGCGCGTCGCGGGTCGCACGCGGCTCTTCACCTGCGCCGACGACGGGCGCGTGATGCGCCACACGCGCGAAGCCGGTCGCTGGGACAACGAGACGATCCACCTGGGCCAGGCGGGGCCGCGGGGCCTGGTCGTCGGACGCTTCCACGAGGACGCGACGCGCGAGACCCTGGCCCTGGCCTACGACTCGGGGCGGGTCGCGCTCTTGATCGAAGGCGCAACGGGCTTCGTCGAGGAGAGCGTCCTGGAGGCCGGAGCCCGCGGCCACTGGCTGGCGCGGGCCGAGCTCGATGGTCGCAACACGACGGACGAGCTGCTGCTCTGCGACTCCGCAGGTCGCCTCCTGGCCCTCGCCCGCCCGGCGACCTACGGGCGCGGCCTGGCCCGCCACCAGCCGCCGAGCGCGGCGGCCGAAGCGCGCGTGCAAGCTGCAAGTTCGCCTGCGACCTCCGTGCCCGCGGACCCGGTGGTCCCCGCGGACCCGGAGCAGGTGCCGTGAGCGCAGACGACGATGCACCGCCCGCGGACTGGCCCAAGCACGCGAGCGAGCACGGCGCCAACCTGCTGCTCTTCCAGCCCCGCTGGGACCTGCGCACGAACCCGCGCACGGGCGAGCGCATGCGCCGCCTCGTGCTCGAGACGGCCGACTGGGTCAACGTCGTGGCCCGCACGAAAGACGGCGACTTCGTTCTCGTGCGCCAGTTCCGCTTCGGCACCGAACACGTGACCCTCGAGATCCCGGGGGGCGTGATCGATCCCGGTGAGGCGCCGCGGGTGGCTGCCGAACGAGAGCTGCGCGAGGAGACGGGCTACACCTCGGACGACTGGGTCTGCCTGGGGTCGGTCGAACCCAACCCCGCGTTCCACGACAACCGCTGCCACCACTACCTGGCGCGTGGGGCGCGGCGCACCGCGGAGCAGGAGCTCGACGCCGGTGAGGACGTCAGCGTCTGCCTGCTCGGGGCCCAGGCCCTGCGCGCGGCGGTCGCCTCAGGAGAGGTCGACCACGCCCTGGTGATCAGCGCCCTGTGTCGCGTTCTGGACCTGCGCGGGAGCTGACCCGGTCGCCCTGGGGCCTCCGGCCCGAAGGCAGACGCGAGAAGATTGGGTTAGACTGCGCGCGGTGGAAGACCCCGCTCACGCAGAGCCACAGTCGAAGACTGCCCAGCTCCTCGCCAAGGTTCGGGCTGGTGACTCCGACTCGTGGAAGCAGCTCGACGACTACACCCGTCAAGCCCTCGAGACCGTCCTCGATGGGCGCATCCCGCAGAACGCGCGGGCCCAGCTCGAGACCGAGGACCTGCTGCAGTCGACCTACCTGCGCGCCCACAGCCAGCTCGAGTCCTTCGAGTACCAGGGGCCGGGGAGCTTCCAGGCCTGGCTGACCACGATCCTCCTCAACCGACTGAAGAGCCGCCTGCGCAGGGCCCGCGCCCAGCGCCGTGACGTGGGCCGCGAGCAGCCGCTCAGCGCAGGGCAGGAGCCGCTCGAGCTGTCGACGCCGATCGAGCTCTTCGCCCGGGCCGAGGGCCAGGCGCGCCTGCTGAGCGCGATCTCGAGGCTGCCGGAGCGCGAGAACCGGGTCGTGCGCATGCGCCTCCTGCAGCAACGCACCCAGGCCGATGTGGCCCAGGAGCTCGGCCTCTCGCCGGCCACCATTTCACGCACCCTGGTCAGTGCCCTGGAGTCCATCCATCGCTGGCTGAAGTGAGGCCCTGAGCTTTGGACGCCGCGGACCGGGAGCCCGTCGACGCCACCCGCTTGTTCGAGGACTACCTCGAGCGCCGGGAGCGCGGAGAAGCCCCGGACACGGTGGAGTTCTTGCGCAAGGCGGGCCACGCCGCGCCGGAGCTGCGCGAGCGAATCCGCTTGCTCGAGGAGATCGAGCGCCTGGCCCACACCCTGGGCCCCGGAACCGCGCCGCCCGAGCCCGAGCCCCCCGTCGAGTTCGGCCGCTTCCGCGACCTCGTTCCGATCGGTGAGGGCGGCCTGGCGCGCGTCTTCCGTGCCCTCGACCCCGACCTCGGCCGCCCGGTCGCCCTCAAGGTGCTGAGGCCCGATGCCGTCCACGCCAGCGACGCGCGCGCCTGGCAGGCGACCGAGGGGCGCGCCCTGGCCGGCCTGGCCCATCCCGGCATCGTCCGGGTGCACGGGCTGGAGGAGGTGAAGGGGCACGTCGCCATCGTGATGGAGCTGGTCGAGGGCACCGACCTGTCCCTCGTCCTGCGGGTCATGCGCGGCGAAGCCTTGCCGCCGGAGGTGCGCGATGCCGACGCCGCGCGGCAGGCCGCCGAGGCACTCGCGCCCATGGCCGCGCGCTGCGCACTGGTGCTCGAGCTGGCGCGGGCACTGGACCACTGCCACCAGCAGGGCGTGATCCACCGCGACCTCAAGCCCAGCAACGTGCGCCTGAGCCGGGAGCCGGACGGGAGACTGCAGCCCAGGCTGATCGACTTCGGCCTGGCGCACCTTGAGACCGAGGGGCGAGGGGCCCTGGGACACACGACCCAGCTGGTCGGGACGGCACCCTACATCGCACCGGAACAGGTGGACCGTGGCGCCACCGGGGCCAGCGCCGAGAGCGA
>JAJFFA010000698.1 GCA_021776885.1 Planctomycetota bacterium | reverse complement strand
CGTAGTTGATCAGGGTGTCGCAGAATTGCAGGTTCAGGCCCTTGGCGCCCGCCTCGGTCGAGATCATCACGCGCGAGCGCGTGCGGAACTCGTGCACCAGCGCGAGGCGCACCGCGACGGCCCGGCCCGGCCGTGTGTGGGCGGGGAGCGCGGCACCGACCTCTGCCTGCCAGTGCTCCAGGGCCTCGAGCGCCCGCGCGGAGTCGTTCTGGCCGCGGAAGAGCGTGATCTCCTCGTCCGCCAGGCCACCGCGCTCGAGCAAGATCCGGCGCAGGTAGTCCTGGGTCGCGAGCGACTCGGTGAAGACGAGCACCTTGGCGCTGCCCTGAGCGCGCTGCGAGACGAGCCGCACGGCGTCGAGCAGGCTGCTCGCCTTGCTGTCGCGGGGCAGGGCGCGGGCACGGCGAGCGAGGTCCTCGACGCGCGCGAGCTCGGCCTCGGCTCCGATAGGATCGAGGGGCTCGGGGGGATCCGCTGGATCGGTCGCTTCCCTGGCCTCGTCCGCATCGGACTCGTCCTCCTCCAGGTCGCGCGTGAAGCCCAGGGTGTCGTCCTGCGCGTCCTCCTTGGCGAGGAGTTTGCGCAGGCGTTGCGCCACGCCCTCGAGGCTCGCGGCCAGGGCCGCCGTCGAGGAGGCCATGCGGCGGTGGAAGCCGAGCAAGAGCAGCTGGCGCGACGCGCCCTGGAAGGCGCACAGGTTCGGCGCGAGCAGGTAGCTCGTGACCTCCGAGTAGAGCGCGCGCTCCTCGTCCGACATCGTGTACTCGAACAACCGCGTGCGCCGTGCGACGAAGGGGCGATCGAGGAACTCCTGGGCCTGGCGCCGCAGGGTGCGCTGCACCACGTGCCCCAGCCGGCGTTGCAGCTCCGGTCCCTGGCCGTGGGCCAGTCGGCGCGCCTCGCCGTCCTCACAGAACAGCTCCTTGAACGTCGGCAGGGAGCCCAGCAGCGTGCCCGTGCGCTCGATGTACTGCACCAGCCCCCACAGCTCGAGCAGGGTGTTCTGGATCGGGGTCGCGGTCAGCAGCAGGACCGGCGCCTGGCCGATGAGCTCGCGCACGCTATGGGCCGTGCGCGCGTCTTTGCTCTGCTCGAGGTACTCGCCGTCTGCGTCGAAGCGCTTGTGGATCGCGGCGAAGAGTTCGTGGGCCTCGTCGATGACGCACAGATCGAAGGCTGGCGCGCCCTCGAGGCGCTGGCGCATGATCGCGCCCCCGGCGAACTCGCGCCCGGCCAGGAACACGCCGGGGCCGGCGACGTCGACCTCGCCGTCGTCCGCCGGCTGGGCCTGGATCCCGAACAGGCTGAACAGCTCGTCCTGCCACTGGCCGACCAGGGGCTTGGGCACGATGATCAGGATGCGCGTCGCGCCCTCGGCCAGGAGCTGGGCCAGGATCAGTCCGGCCTCGATGGTCTTGCCCAGGCCGACCTCGTCGGCCAGCACGCAGCCGCCCGCCGGGATGCGCTCGAGGGCGAACATCACCGCGTCGATCTGGTGCGGGTTGGGGTCGATGCGTCCGCGGCGCTGGGCCCCGGCGTTGCGTCGCCCTTCGCGGGCTCGTCGCAGCCGGACGAGATCCTCCGCGTAGTATCGTCGGTGCACCGGGTGCGGCGCGGTCATGGGCGTCATCTTCCGCCGTGCCGGGGCCCAAGTCACGCTCGAGCGACGCGGAATCCAGGAGGGCGCGTGACTTCGTCGCCCACTGCATCGAGAGGCTCGAGGGCGACGACGGGGAAGCGACCTGTGCCCGGTTTTCAGCGCGCCGCGAGCTGGCGCGCGAAGCTGGCGCGGTCCAGGTTCCAGATGAACTTCCCCGTGGCTCCCGACACGAGGCGCAGCCCGTCGCCCCAGCTCGAGAAGCCGTAGACGTTGGTCAGGACGTCGTCGTGTCCGTCGCCGTCCTGATCCGGGTAGCGTTCGATCGTGTGGCCGTAGGGGTCGTCGTGCTTCCAGCGCACACGCTTCAGGAGCCGGCCCTCGCCGGACAGGTAGACGAGGCCGTGGTCGAAGGGTTCGACCGTCGAGGCGACCAGGTCGGGCGTTCCATCCCCGTCGAGGTCTCCGAAGGCCGCGAGGTCGGCACCCAGGCCCTCTCCGGGTTGGCCGTACCACTCGTGCAGGCGGCGACCGTCGAGACCGGACACGAGGGTGACCAGGCCGCAATCGGAGCGCTCGCCGTAGGGGAGTCGCGGGTCTTGAACCCCTGGCGCGGATGTCGCCCAGTCGGCCCAGCCATCGTGGTTCACGTCGCCGACGCGAATCAGCGCGTTCTTCATGGCCGCCCCGAAGCCGGCATCGGCGGACGAGGTCACGCCGCTGCCCCCGGCGATGTATCCGTTGCGGCTCGACAGGAGCGTTGCCCAACCGCGCCCGACGGCGACGAAGTCGGGTCGCCGGTCCCCGTTCAAGTCGTCGATGGCGGCGACCTCCGGGGGGCTGCCGGCCCCGAAGTAGCGCGCGAGCCGGCGCTTGATCTGCCCCGTGCGCGCGGAGACGAGCCACAGGGTCCACCTGCGCTCGAGGGTCGGCTGGATGCTTAGCGACGCGACCGTGAAGTCACGCATTCCGTCGAGGTCGTGGTCGTCGACCAGGGCCAGGGAGGCGCCGAAGCGCTGCTCGCCCGGGGGCCACCAGGTGCGCACGCAGCGCTCGCCAGTGGCGGAAGAGTGGGAGACGACGGAGCCGCCGCGGTGGCCTGGGACCGAGATGAGGAGGTCGCGGAACCCGTCGCGGTCGACGTCAGCTCCCAGGGCCAGGCGCTCTCCGAAACGATCGTGGGGCAGGTAGCCCTCGAGCTCGTGGCGGATCGAGCGGTCCGCGCCGTCGAGAATCCACACGCGGCCCGGCCGCGGCGGTCCACTTCGAGGCACGCCGGGACTCGAGACCGCGATCTCGGGGATACCGTCACCGCTGACGTCGGGCAGGATGGCGAAACAGGCCCCGAACTCAGGCAGGGCCGGGTCGGAGGCGGGGGCCGAGCCGAGTCCGGCGAGCAGGGTCAGGGCAAAGAGAAGCACGCCCCCCGGAACACCGGGGGGCGTGCTGAGTTCCGATCGGCCGGCTGGGGCTCAGTTGCCGCCGCGGGTCTTGCCCTTGTCGCCGTCGCCACGGGTCTTGCCCTTGTCGCCGTCGCCGCGGGTCTTGCCCTTGTCGCCGTCGCCGCCACGGGTCTTGCCCTTGTCGCCGTCGCCGCGGGTCTTGCCCTTGTCGCCGTCGCCGCGGGTCTTGCCCTTGTCGTCGTCGCCGCGGGTCTTGCCCTTGTCGTCGTCGCCGCGGGTCTTGCCCTTGTCGTCGTCGC
>JAJFFA010000697.1 GCA_021776885.1 Planctomycetota bacterium | reverse complement strand
GCCTGCGGCGGGTGCTAGAGGCTTTGGATTGGAACTCGCGGGAGACGGTCAGGCTCGGCCGGCCGAAACTTGACTCATGCGCACACGATTCGGGGATCCAAAGCCTCTAGTCGGTCGAGAAACGAGGCCCCGCGGGGTCGTCATTCTGCGCGAGCCAGTCTCCGCGCAGGCGCTCGAGCTGGCCCAGGTGGCGCTCGAGGTGCAGGGTCAGCACCAGCAGGTACTGGCCCAGGTCGAGGCGATCCCCCTCTGCGTCCTGCGCCTGCGTCGGCACCACGGACATGCGGATCCGGTGCAGGCTGCCCCGGCCGCGGTCGAGGGCGGCGAGCAGGGCCAGAAGTGCATCCCGCTGCTCTCCCAGGGTTGCCGCGAGCTGCTCCGGAGGGGGGCCGGCTGTGGGCGACATGTGCTCCGGGTGGAGCCAGCCGAAGTCCCGTCGGGCCAGGGTCTCGAGGTGTTCGAAGTGCGGTGGGTGGGCCGGGTAGCTCGCCCCCGCGGCGAGGCGCGCCTCGCAGCGCTGCGCGATCTTCTGGATCAGGATCGACAGGAAGCGATTCGCCAGGGTGACGTGCTCGAGGACCTCGACCGGCGTCCAGGTCCCGGGCGAGCTGCGCTGGGCCAGGAGCGCCGCAGGCTCGCAGCACCAGGCGAGGGTCGCGGCGAAGGCCGACTCGAGGCGTAGCCGCAGGCGCGCCTCGGCCGTGCTCCAGGCCCGCGACCAGTCCTCGCGCTCGACGTCCATCCCGGCGCGCAAGCGGGTCAGCGCACCACCGCGCTGCGGAAACGCGCGGGGGAGAGGGCCAGGCTCAGCTGCGGGTCGACGGGCTCTCCGCGCAGCAGGCTGGCGGCCAGCTCGCCGGTCGCGGTCGAGGTGCTCATGCCGTGGCCGCCCAGTCCCGCCACCCAGAACAGTCCGTCCACGTCCGGATCGAGTCCGATCAGCGAGGCTCCGTCGCCGGACAGGGTGCGCACTCCGGCCCAGGCGCGGACGCTCGGGGTGCCTGCCGTGTCGGGCAGGTGCAGGGCGCTCGCGCGCTCGAGCTCGGCCAGCCGCGTCGGATCGGTGGGCGGGTCGGGGCGCACGTCTTCGTTGCGCAGGTCGTCCGTGTCGCAGTCACAGACCAGCCAGCCGCCGGCGGCTCCGTCCGCTGGCGACACGACCGGACGTGCGTAGAAGTCGGAGCGCTCGTCCCAGACCACCGGTCCCGCGGGGTCGATGCGCGTGTCCGGCGGGGTGACGGCGAGGTGTCGGCGCGTCGCGCGCAGGGCCCGGGGCAACGCCAGGTGCGAGCCACAGGCGCGGCCCAGCTCGGCGGCGTGCGCTCCGGCGGCGAGGAGCGTGTGGCGGGCCTCGATCACGCGCCCGTCCACCAGCCGCACGCCGCGGGCGTCGGGCAGGAGGGCGTCGACCGGTGCTGCAGTGAGCACCTCGACTCCTGCGGCCCGGGCGCCGTCGAGGAGCCCCGCGACCAGGCGCGGAACGTCGATGCGACCCTCGTCGGGCAGGAGCCAGGCGCGGGCATCAGGGCGCGGGTGAAACCAGGGGGCGAGGGTCGCGAGCTGCGCTCGGTCGAGGGACTCGACGCGCGAGCCTTCGCGGCGCGCCTCTTCGATCCACCCGGGCTCGGGCGTGTCCGCATCGTCGAGCAGCACGACGCCGCAGGCCTCGAGCAGCGGCGCCGTCGCGAGGTCGGGCGGCGGAGCGCCGAGGCGCTGCGCGGTGCGGCGCGCCAGGACGCGGGTGCTCCACGGCCCGCCGGCGACGCGCAGGATCGCCGCGCTGCGTGCACTCGACGCGCGCGCGGTGTGGGCTTCGGACTCGAGCAGCACGACGCCACGCGTCCCCGCGCGCGCCAGGGCCCAGGCGCAGGCCAGGCCGGCCACGCCGCCCCCGACGATGACGACGCTGGCCTCCTTCCGATTCGTCCCCACGCGCTCCATCGAGCGAGTGTAGCGCAGGCCAGCTCTCAGCGCGTGGGAGTTGCGCTGAGCACGAGATGGAAGACGGTCGGGAGCGACGATTGCCCCTGAGGGATCAGCTCCCGAGTCCATAGCGCCGGCATTTCCTGGTCCAGGAGGTCTCCCTTCAGGACCGCGTGCGAGTCGCTCAGGCGGCCCGGCGACGAAGTCCACTCGTCCGGGCCTCCCAGGGGCGGCTCGACCCGCGGATCACGCCGCAGGGCGAAGGCCTCGAACTTGGTCGGCAGGCGCGCCCCGTGCGCGTCGACGTACTCGAGGGCCACCATGAAGGGCACCCTTGCGGCTTCCGCGTCGCGCTGCTCGAGCTGTGCGTAGGCCGTCTCGGCGCTGACCTCCAGGCCCTCCAGCATCAGGAGAACGCCAATGCAGCTGACCGCGCGCTTGCGGCCGAGGGTGCGCACGAGCTCGCCCCACGTGACGGGGCCCTTCGAGACGAGGAAGGGGCTGGCTGCGCGGCGCGTTTCCCCGCTCCAGCGTCCCTGCGCGTCGAGGACCAGGAGCGCCGCGTCCTCGACCCGCACCAGGCCCTCGGCCAGTCCGGGGTCGATGACTGGCAGGTCGACTGCCTGGGGCGCGGCTCCCGGCCGGTGCACCAGGTCGCGCGCCGGCCGCAGCCCGTCGGCGGGCGGGCCTTCCAGCCGGTAGATGCCGTAGGGCAGGCGCTCGCGGAACCTCCAGGGCGCCAGGGGCGGCTGGTCCCAGCCCTCGATCGAGTGGCGCTGCAGGGTCCAGCCACGCTGCGCGAGATCCGGCTCCCAGTGGAACTCGTCCCGGCGCCGGTCGAGCTCGTTGGCCGTGCACTCGGGGCAGGCCTCGCGCTCGAGGTAGAGGGCGGTACCGAAGTCGCGCAGGGCGTGCTGCGCCGCGTCGCTCGAGCGAGCGCGCTGCTCCGTCAGGACCTCGGCCAGCCGCTGCGAGGCCCGGGCCAGCATGTCCACGACGGGGGGCTCCGCGTCGGCGATCCAGGGGGCGAAGAGCCCCGCGTCGAGTTGCCTGGCCCGCGTGCGCAGCTCGCGTCCACCGATGAAGAGCTCCTCGAAGTCCTGGGGCTGGGCGGCGCTCGGCGTGAACTCGGTCCAGGGGGCCAGCTCCCCGAGCAGCCGCTCGCGTGCCGCCTGTTCGCGGCTCCAGCCCGCGCCGCCGAGGAGCACCAGGGAGACCAGCGAGACGGCCGTGCCGATCGTCAGGCTGCGACGATTGCGCCGTGTCCAGAGGCCCACGCGGCGGGTGAGGGAGGGGGCGCGGACGGAGATGGCGCGGTAGGCGAGGAAGGCCTCGAGGTCCTCGACCAGACCGGCCAGGCGCGGGTAGCGGTCGCCGGGCGCGCGCTCGAGCAGGTGCAGGCAGATGCGCTCGAGGTCGCGCGGGATCGTCGCGTCCACGCGCCGCGGGGGCTCGGGCGCCGCGCGGCTGACGGCGGTCAGGGTCTGGTGGCGCGTCTCGCACAGGAACGGGCTGCGCAGGGTGAGCAGCTCGTAG
>JAJFFA010000696.1 GCA_021776885.1 Planctomycetota bacterium | reverse complement strand
GCCTGACCTGGGAGCAGGTCTTCGCCAAGGAGTCGACCTTCGCCGTCGGCGACGTCACGGTCGACCCGAGCGCGGCCGACACGGTCTGGGTCGGCACGGGGGAGGCGCACCTGGGCGGCAAGTCCTACGACGGCACGGGCGTGTTCCGCTCCCTCGACGGCGGCGCCAGCTGGCGCAACATGGGCCTGGTCGACAGCGCGCGCATCGGCAAGGTGATCGTGCACCCGACTCGCTCCGAGGTGCTCTTTGTCGCGGCGATCGGGCGCTCGCGCCAGGCGGGGGGCGAGCGCGGCGTGTACAAGAGCGAGGATGGGGGCGAGACGTGGCAGCGCTCGCTCTTCGCCGGCGAGCGGGTGGCGATCATCGACCTGGTGCTGGATCCGCACGACCCGCAGCGCCTCTGGGCGGCGGCCTGGGACCGCGCGGGCCAGGGGCGCAGCGGGGTTTTCCGGACGGAAGATGGGGGAGTGACCTGGGAGCGACTCGAGGGCGGGCTGCTGAGCGGCAAGGACGTCGGGCGCGTGGCCCTGGCGGCCGCCGCCTCGGTGCAGGGAGTGCTCTACGCCCTCATGGTCGACCACTCGCCGCCCGGCAACGGACGCTATGACGTGGGCGGCGCGCTCTTCCGCTCGAACGACGCGGGCGAGACCTGGGCGCGGACCAGCGCCGACTACGTCGACACGTACGTGGGCTGGGACTTCTGCGATGTCATGGTCTCGCCGGACGACGCGGACGAGGTCTACGTCTGCGGCATGCGGCTGATGGTCTCGCGCGATGCGGGCCAGAGCTTCGAGCGTGGCGGCGAGCAGGTCTTCCGCCTGCTGGAGCACCCCGGCCGCGGCATGCACCTCGACATGCACGACCTGTGGATCGACCCGGAGAACCCCGACCGCGTGCTGCTGGGCACGGACGGGGGGCTGTACGTGTCGATGGACCGGGCACGCAGCTGGTTGCACCTCAACAACCTGCCGATCGCCGAGTTCTACACCGTCTACGTCGACGACGCGCAGCCCGCGCGCATCTGGGGCGGGACCCAGGACAACGCCTCCCTGGTCGCGCCCGCGAGTGCGGCCCTCGTCGACGCGCTCTCCGACGACTGGCGCTACGTGTTCCTGGATCCCTGGGACGGGGGCGACGGCTTCGCCACCTTTCCCGATCCGAGCGGCGATGGGACCGAGTACTACGAGCACCAGAACGGGGACATGCGCCGCAAGCGGCCGGGCGCGGGGGTGCGCTGGCAGCTGGGCTCGGGCCGGCGCATCACGCCCCGGGTCGAGGAGGGAGAGCCCGCCCTGCGCTTCTCCTGGAACACGCCGCTCTTCCCGTCGCGCCACGGGCAGGGGGTGCTCTATTGCGGGACGCAGTACGTGATGCGCTCGACGGATCGTGGGGACACCTGGGAGCGCCTCAGCGACGACCTGACCGGCGGCGGCGGCGCCCTCGTCAGCCTGAGCGAGTCGCCCCTCGACGCCCAGCGTCTGATCAGCGGGGCGGGCCGCGGCCGGGTGTTCCTGACGCATGACGCGGGCGAGTCCTGGGAGGCGGCGGGTGAGGGGCTGCCCGAGGTGCCGCTGCGCAACGTGCGCGCCTCCGCCCACGATCCGAAGCGCGTCTACGTCTGCCTCTCGGCCGCCGGCACCGGCGACCGCCGGCCGTACCTCTACGTGTCGAACGACTTCGGGAAGAGCTGGCGCTCGCTCGCCGGCGACCTGCCCAAGGAGCCTGTCAACGTCGTGATCGAGGACCCGGGCCAGGCGCGGCGCCTGTTCCTGGGCACGGACCTGGGCGTGTACGCGTCCCTCGACCAGGGCGACACCTGGCACTCCCTGTGCCGAAGTCTGCCCACAGCCCCGGTGGAGGATCTGGCGCTGCAGGTGCGCGACAGCCTCCTCGTCGCGGTGACCCACGGCCTGAGCGCCTTCGCCCTGGACCTCAGCCCCCTGGCCAGATGAGCGTACGCTGCCGTACGCTCCCGTACGCTGGGCCGAATGAGCGTACGCCGGCCGCGTCGGGCTACACTGGTGACACATGCCCACCACCCTGCCGCCCAGCATCTTCAACGACGTCGTCGGTCCCGTGATGCGCGGGCCGTCGAGCTCACACTCGGCCGCCTCGGTGCGCATCGGGCGCCTGGCGCGGGACCTCTGCGGCGGCGACCCCGAGCGCGTGCTGGTCGAGTTCGACTTGCACGGATCCCTGGCGACCACCCACACCAGCCAGGGATCGGACATCGGCCTGTTCGCCGGCCTGCTCGGCTGGGAAGCCGACGACGCGCGCCTGCCGGAATCGGCGGCGGCCCTGCGCGCTGCGGGGATCGAGCTCGAGATCCGCATCGTCGACCTGCACGATCCCCATCCGAACACCTACCGCCTCAGTCTGGAGACCGCCGCGGGCCTGCGGCGCCTGGTGGCCCTGTCCACCGGTGGGGGCATGATCGAGGTGGTCGAGATCGACGGCGCGCCGCTGACCCTGCGCGGGGACTACGCCACGACCCTGCTCGAGGTCGCGGACGACGGGCGCTCGACCCTGGCGCTGCTGGAGCAGAACCGGTCGATCGACGACGTGCAGCTCGCCGGTACCCAGCCGACCCTGATCGCGGTCCAGGCCCAGGCCTTCCTCACCGAGGCCGACCTGGCGGCCCTGCCGGGGCTGCGCTCCGTGCGCCAGCTGGCGCCCGTCCTGCCCGTGCGCTCGCGGCGCGGCCTCACGGTGCCCTTCCTGCACGCCGGAGAGATGGTCGCGAGCTCGGATCCGACGCAGCGCCGGCTGTCGGACTTCGCCCTGGACTACGAGTGCGCCCGGGGCGGGATCGACTCCGCGGCCGTGCTGGCGCAGATGAAGGCGATCCTCGAGATCGTGCGCGGCGGTGTGCGCGAAGGGCTCGCCGGGACCGAGTACGAGGACCGCATCCTGCCACGCCAGAGCCACCTGTTCGCCCAGCGCCTGGAGGGCGGGAAGCTCCTGGACGGCGGCCTGCTCAACCGCGCGATCCTGTACGTGACGGCGCTGATGGAGGTCAAGAGCTCCATGGGCGTGATCGTCGCTGCACCGACGGCGGGCTCCTGCGCCACCTTTCCCGCCACCTGCCTGGCCGCGGCCGAGCTGCTCGAGGCCTCGGAGGAGGACACCCTGCGCGCCATGCTCGCCGCCGGCCTGATCGGCGTCTTCACCGCGACGCGCTCGAGTTTCGCCGCCGAGGTCGGGGGCTGTCAGGCCGAGACGGGTGCCGGTGCGGCGATGGCCGCGGCGGCCCTGGTGGAGCTGGCGGGCGGCAGCGCGGCCCAGGGCCTGTCGGCGGCCAGCCAGGCGCTGCAGAACGTCCTGGGTCTCGTCTGCGACCCGGTGGCCGGCCGCGTCGAGGCCCCCTGCCTGGGCCGCAACGTCGCGGGCGCCGCCAACGCCCTGGCCTGCGCCAACATGGCCCTCGCGGGCTACGACGCCCTGATCCCCCTCGACGAGGTCCTCGACGCCCACCGCCAGATCTCGGAGAGCATGGCCCGCGAGCTGCGCTGCACGGCCCTGGGCGGCCTGTCGATCACACCCACGTCGAAGGCGATCGAAGCGCGCTGCAACGGCTGCGGCGACGGAGCCTTGCAGCCGAAGTAGCGGGGTCGGGAGCCTCGGCGCGCGCCTACTGCACCTCGCGGCCCTCCAGGAACGCAGCGATCCGCTCCGCCATGTCGAGGTAGTGCGCCTCCTGGGTGACGCTCGGCGCGGACAGGGCCAGCTCGCGGGCGCTGGCCTCGATCTGCCGCAGCTGGTGCCGGGCGAGGGCGCGGATGTCGGAGCGGGTCATGTCGAGCCCTGCGCTCGCGGCCGCCGCTTCCTCGGTCAAGAGCCACGCCAGGCGCTGGACGTGGGCGCGCTGCAGGGCGCGGGCGTAGGGGTCGGCCGCGCTGCCCCAGACGGCGGCGCGCACGTCTTCGAGGAAATCGGGCAGCGGGTAGGCGGCGCCTCCGAGCTCCGCCTCGGCCTCGACCAGGCGCTGCATGCGCGCCGGCTCGAGCAGCCGCTCGAGCAGCCGCGTCTGGACGCCAACCACGCGCTCGATGTCGCCGCCGGAGGCGATGCGGCGCAGGATCTCGGGGTCGAGCAGCCAGGTGGGGGTGGCGAGGGCATGCTCGGACAGGAAGGCCAGGGCGGCGCGCTGCGCGTCCGCCGCGACCGAGCGGTACACGCGGCCCTCCTGGTCGCTGGCCTTGCGGTCCTCGTGGACTCCCCCGACCACGGTCACGACGTGGCCCATGTAGCGCGCGTACTGTCCGACCAGCTCGCCGTAGAGCTCCTCGAGGTCCGCGTAGTCCTCGCCCGGCTTCGCCGT
This sequence comes from Planctomycetota bacterium, assembly GCA_021776885.1. GTDB lineage: Bacteria > Planctomycetota > UBA1135 > UBA1135 > JAJFFA01. Next base: position 1,657 of record JAJFFA010000696.1, on the reverse strand, counting down.
CCATTCGATCAGGCGCGGGGCCACGCGCTTCAGGTTGGCCAGACCGTAGCCCGAGGCCAGGACCGGATCGTCGCCCACGTCCTCCGTCTGGGTGCGCGGGTCGAGGCCGCCGCGCGCGCCGAAGCGGTACATGGGGTCGTCCGCGCGGGCCAGGATCCAGGCGTCGAGGGTCGGCTTCTCGTCCGCGGCCGTCTCGGCGTCGGGCAGGACGCGGTAGCCCCACTCGATGGCGTAGTGATCGTAGGGCCCGATCTTGCGCACGAAGTCGGCACCCACGAGGCCGTCCCCCGGCTGAGCGACGTAGTTCTGACGCGCGTAGTCCATGATCGAAGGGGACACGCCCATGCGCGCCGCGAACTCCGGGTCGCGCAACGACTCCACCGGGTAGGAGGAGCTGGCCATCATGTTGTGGGGCAGGCCCAGGGCGTGGCCGACCTCGTGCGCGATCACCTGGCGCAGGGCCTCGCCGAGCAGCTCGTGGTCGATCGGGAGCGAGCGCGCCAGGGGGTTGGCCGCCCCGGTCTCGAGCAGCAGCCGGTTGCGGTAGGAGCGCAGGTGGTTGTGGTACCAGACGATGTCGCTCTCGATGATCTCGCCCGAGCGCGGGTCCGCGACGCTGGGACCCATGGCGTTGCGCGTCGTGCTCGCGGCCCAGCGGATCATCGAGTAGCGCACGTCCTCGCCGCTCCACTCGGGATCCTCCTCGGGCGTGGGCACGTCCCTGGCCAGGATCGCGTTCTTGAAGCCCGCACCCTCGAAGGCGGCCTGCCAGTCCAGCACGCCCTGGCGCACGGACTCACGCCACTGGGGCGGCGTGGCGGGGTCGAGGTAGTTGACGATCGGCTGCACGGGCTCGACCAGCTCGCCGCGGGCGTAGGCCTCGGGGTCCGCGGGCTCGAGGCGCCAGCGCACCAGGAACTCCTCGTCGGCCGCCTGCTGCCGGTCCAGGCCGTAGTTCGTGCGGCTGCGCGTGAACCAGCCCACGCGCGGGTCCGCGAAGCGCGGCCGCATGGGGGTCTCGGGCAGGAGGATCATCGACTGGTGCATCTCGAGCGAGAGGGTCTGCGCCGCGGCGGCGTCGGGCGGCGCATCCGCCTTGAAGGTCAGGGTGTGGCGCACGTCGACGTTGCGCGGGAAGGCGCGGGCGTAGTTGATGAATGAGCGCTTCTCGTCCAGCCCCTTGACCTTGTGCGCCTCGCGCACGCCCTGGCTCAGGCCGCTGATGGCGGGTACGTCCTTCTCGAAGAACTCGGTCACGTCCAGGACGACGGAGGTGCGCTCCTCCTCGGCCTCGGCCCCCGCGGGGCCCTCGGCGGCGACCTCGAAGGCGGCCAGGATCGGGAAGAAGTTGTTGTTCGAGACGGAGAGGTGGATCGGCTGCTCCTCGTCCGCGACGTTCGCGTAGGAGACGCGCCGCAGGAGCACGCGCTCACCGACGCGCTCCCAGCGCAGCACCTGCTCCGCGCTCTTGTGCCCGGCGGCGATGAAGCCGCCCGCCAGGTCCGCGGGGACCCGCGCGATGCGGCTGACGAGCAGGAGGTCACGCCCGAGCAGCTCGTTCGGCACCTCGAACAGCAGCTTCTCCTCGACCCGGTGCACGCGGAAGAGGCCCTCGTCGGTCTCGGCGCCGTCGGTGACGACGTCCGCGTACGCCTTT
>JAJFFA010000695.1 GCA_021776885.1 Planctomycetota bacterium | reverse complement strand
CCTGAGCGCCGGAGCGGCTGGAGACCTCTTCGGCAGCGCCGTCTCCCTGTGTGCAGGCTCGCTGCTCGTCGGCGCACGCCGCGCCGGTGCGGGAAACGAGCCCGGGCGGGTCTACGCCTTCGAGGACGACGTAGCCGGCTTCTCCCTCGCTGCGCTGCTCGCCCCGCCGATCGACTACGGCCACGGCAACTTCGGCTACGCCCTGGACCACACTCCGCGCCGGGCTCTGATCGGCGCGGTGGGGGACCGCGAGCTCGGCAGCCAGGCCGGCGCGGCCTGGATCTTCGAGCGCCCGCCGGGCAGCGGCTGGCAGGCGCGAGCGAAGCTCCTCGCGCCGGATGCCCTCGGGGGCGGCAACCTGGGCAGCGCGGTCTCCCTCGACGGCGACCGGGCCCTGGTCGGAGCCAGCTGGGACGACCGTTTCGAGCCCTTCGGCGGAGCCGCGTACGTCTTCGAGCGCCGGCCCGGCGGCGGCTGGGAGAGTGCAGGACGCATCGATCCGTCGGACCAGCGGGCGCGGGCCTTCTTCGGGCACGCCCTGGCGACGGCGCAGGGCGCGCTCGTCGTGACTGCCCTGGGTCACGACCTGAACGGCGCCTTCAGCGGGGCGTTGTACGACTTCGACCTGCCCCGCGGCGTGCGCGCCCACGGGTTTTGCACGGGCGGCGCGTGCAGCAACGTCGCGCCGACGTCGGGCTGCGCGAACTCGACGGGACGCGGCGCGCAGCTAGTGGCCTGCGGCGGGACGAGTGTCACGGCGGACACCCTGACGCTCTACGCCTCGCAGCTCCCCGCGGATCGACTCGCCGTGTTTTTTCGTGGCCTGCAACGCGCGCAGCAACCCTTTGGCGACGGCCTCCTCGCGGTAGCCGGCGGACTCGTGCGCTATCGACCCGCGCGGAGCACCCCGCAGGGCGACCTGGTCCTGGGTCCGGGACTCGCCTCCGCTGGCAACTTGCAGGTCGGCGAAGCCTGGAGTTTCCAGTGTCTCTACCGCGACCCCCTCGGCCCCTGTGCAACGGGCTTCAACTTGACCCACGCGGTCGAGATTCGACTCACTCCTTAGCCCGGCCCAAGCTTGCGCCGAGTGCTGCCGAGAGGCCACACTTATCGGAAGTGCCGACTCACCGGCACGGAAGGAGTCAGAGATGATCAATCGCAAAAGCGCGGCTGTCGCGCTGCTCTCGATGCTGCCCCTGGTTGCGTGCAGCGTGAGCGACGACGACGACGGCGGCGGCACGATTTTCACCATCGTCGCAGACGGCGACAACAACGACGACCCGATGAATCCGCAGGTTCTCGGGCCGATCGAGCCCGGGCGTGGCTTCCGGATCAACGGGGCCGCAGCGTTCAACGACGGCGCCATGGGCGACGACGAGTTCGACTCGTTCAACGTCACCGCTGTCGGTGCGCAACGCCTGCGCGTGACCCTCGCCCACGGCAACGGCTTCGACCTGGACCTGGCCTTCGTCGACAGTGCAACAGGCCGCATCATGCCGCCCGACAACTGCGACGCGGCGACCTCCCCCGAAGTCTGCGAGATGACGCTCGCGGACGCCCAATCGATCAACGTCGAGGCCGAAGCCCTGGAGGGCGGCGGCGTCTACACCCTGCTCATCGAGTCCTTCGCACCCTGACGGCACAGCAACGGAGAATCCCCATGGCCTTCGGAATCCCCCTCTCGACTCTGCTCGCCGCCCTGGCGCCCTTGACCCCCGCTGCCAGTTTGCTGTCCGACCACGGCGACGCGCCCCTGGTCTCGAACGACCAGGGCACTGACATCGGCGACATCTACTTCTTCGTCGATCCGATCGACACGTCTCGCGTGGTGCTGATCATGACCACGCGCGGCTTCCTGGTCCCCGGCGAGGCCGGCAACTTCGCGTTCTTCCAGTCCGGGTTGAACTACCGCTTCGGGATCGAGAACACGGGTGACGCGATCGAGGACGCCAGCATCGACATCAGCTTCGCGCCGCGCCCCGGTGCGTTCATGCCCCAGGACGCGACGATTACCGTCACGGGGAGTGCGAACGCCGGCAGCTTCAGCGCGCCGACGACCGCGCCCAGCCTGGCCGACATGGCCCCGGCCCCGACCGTGACCAGCGACACGGGCGGGACCGAGATCTCGTTCTTCGCGGGTGTGGTCGACGACCCGTTCTTCTTCGACGTCGTCGGCGTGGGACGCTTCCTGGGTGGGGGCACCGCCGCGGACCTGATGCGCGGGAGGGATACCTTCGCCGGCTACAACACGATGGCCATCGCCCTCTCCCTGCCCGCCGCGGACTTCATGGGCACGGCCACGACCATCGGCGTCAGCGGCTTCACCGAGCTGCCCCAGCGCACCAAGCGCACGCGGGTGCTCGGCATCCGAGACAAGGGCACGAACGTCAACGTCGACCGCGCGGGCATCCCCGCGGTCAACTCGGTCCTGGTGCCCTTCGCCCGCAAGGACGAGTACAACCGCGCCGGAACCGTGGACGACGCCGCGGGGAGCTTTGCGCCGGACATCGTCGCATCGCTGACGGCCCTGGGGACGAACCAGACCAACATCGACCTGCTCGCGGGCCTGGCGGTCACCAACGGCGACTACCTGCGACTCGACCCGGCCAACATGATGGATGGCTTCCCGAACGGTCGCCGGCTGCCTGACGACGTGATCGACATCATCCTGACCATTGTCCTGAACGACGTGCCGACCGGTGACAGTGTTCCGGCCAACGACGTGGCCTTCGGGCTGGCTTTCCCTTACCTCGCGCCGCCCAACCAGCCCTTCATGCCGGGCACCGTCGACGACGGCACCCAGAACTGAGTCGATGCGCGTCTCGGGTGGCGACCTGCGCGCACAGATCGTCGTCGCCACCCTGGTCGCCGTCTCCTGCCGAGCGTCGACCCATGGCCATCCGCACCCGCATCCCCATCCCCATGGTGACGCGGGTGCGTCCGTTGGCGCCGGGCGCGACGCGGCCGGGCCTGACGTCGCCGGGCTCCCGGAGCTGGCGCTCGTCGAGCGCCCCGACCTCGATGCCGGGGATCGGACCGTGGCCTTCCTGCGCGCTCGGGTCGAGGCCGACCCCGACGACTTCATCGCCTGGAACAAGCTCGCCGCGCACTACCTGAAGCGCCTGCGCGAGGTCGGGGACCACGCGGACCTCGAGCGCGCTCGCGCGGCGGTGCAGGCCTCCCTGCGCGCCGTGCCGGCGGAGTCGAACCTGGGCGGGCTGAGCGGCCTGGCCCTGGTCGAGCACGCGGGCCACGGCTTCGACGCGGCCGCGCGCCACGCCCGGCGCTGGCTCGAGCTGCGCCCCGGGGACAGGGCTGCGCAGTTCCTGCTGGGGGATGCCCTGTTCGAGGCGGGTCGCTACAGCGAGGCCTGGGCTGTCTTCGAGCAGCTCGAGGCGGCCGCGGACGACGGGCCGGA
>JAJFFA010000694.1 GCA_021776885.1 Planctomycetota bacterium | reverse complement strand
CAGGCCTTCCGCGGGGCCGAGCTGCGCCAGGCGACGGATCCCGAGCGATGACGCTGGCCTCCCGTGCGCGCGCCCTGCGCGAAGAGCTCTCGCGACTCAGTCGCTCGTATTACGTCGAGGCGCACTCCCTGGTCTCCGATGCCGAGTACGACGCGCTCTACAACGAGCTAGAGGCCCTGGAGCAGGCGCACCCGGAGCTGGTCAGCGCCGACAGCCCCACCCAGCGCGTCGGCGCGCCCCTGCCCGAGGGGCAGGGCTTCGAGCGCGTGGCCCACGCGGTGCCGATGCTGTCGATAGAGAGCCTGTTCGAGCGCGACGAGGTGGTCGAGTTCGTCGCCAAGATCCAGCGCTTCCTGGGCCTCGACTCGGACGCGTCCCTGGCCTGGCACGTCGAGCCGAAGTTCGACGGGGTCAGCGCGTCCCTGACCTATGAGGACGGCGTCTTCACCCGCGGCGTGACCCGCGGGGACGGGCGCGTGGGCGAGGACGTGACGGCGAACCTGCGCACCGTGCGCAACCTGCCCCTGTCCCTGGATGGCACGCAGCGCCGCGTGCCGTCCCTGCTCGAGGTGCGCGGCGAGGTGCTGATCCAGCGCCCGCGCTTCGCGGCCTACAACGAGCAGCGCGAGGCCGCCGGGCAGCCGATCCTGGCCAACCCGCGCAACGCGACGGCGGGGGCCATGCGGCGCAACGACCCGGCGGAGGTGGCGCGCTATCCCCTCGAGCTGCACGTCTGGGCCGTGGCGCGCCTCGAGGGCGCCAGCTTCGCGAGCCAGTCCGAGCTGCTGGCCGCCCTGGGCGACTGGGGGCTGCCCGACTCCGGCCTGGGGCGCGCGGCCCAGGGGGTCGAGGAGATCTTCGCCTACCACGCCGAGATCCTGGCCCAGCGCGCGTCGATCCCCTTCGACATGGACGGCGTGGTCGCCAAGCTCGACTCCCTCGAGCTGCGCGAGCGCCTGGGGGCGACCTCGCGTGCCACGCGCTGGCAGCTGGCGCTGAAGTTCCCGGCGCAGGAAGCGACCAGCGTGCTGCGCGCGATCGAGGTCCAGGTCGGAGCCAACGGGCGCTTGACGCCCCGGGCCCACGTCGAGCCGGTGGAAGTGGCCGGGGTCACCGTGCGCCACACGACGCTGCACAACGCCGACCACGTGGCCAACCTGGGGCTGCGCGTCGGGGATCGGGTCTTCCTGCGCCGCGCGGGGGACGTCATTCCGCAGATCATGGGCGTGGCGCAGGCGGCCCGCGGGCGCGCGCCCAAGGGCTGGAAGGCGGGGCTGCCCGAGGAACTGGTCGACGTCGACAACGTGCCCGAGCCGCGGGTGGGGGTGATCGCCGACTGGCGCGCGCCCTTCGAGATGCCGGCCGCGTGCCCGGCCTGCGGGACGCCGGTCGAGACGACGGGCAAGTACACGCGCTGTCCCAACGTCTACGTCTGCAAGCCCCAGCTGGTGGGGCGCACCCTGGTGCTCGCCGGCCGCGCGGCGTACGAGATCGACCGGCTGGGCGAGAAGATGGTCGAGCAGCTGATCGACGCGGGCTACCTCGAGACGCCGGCCGACCTGTTCCACCTGGATCCCGCGCGGCTGGTCGAGCTGGAGCGCTGGGGCGAGAAGACCGCCGACAACCTGATGGCGCAGATCGAGGCGCGGCGCCGCGTCAGCCTCGAGCGCTTCCTCGTGGGCCTCTCGATCCCGGAGGTCGGGCGCTCGACCGCGCGGGTGCTCGCGGGCGGCTTCGCCAGCCTCGAGGCCCTGCGCGCGGCCAGCCAGGAGGAGCTCGAGAACCTCGACGGCATCGGCCCCGAGGTGGGGGCACGGGTCCTGGCCTGGTTCGAGAGTCCCGAGAACCAGGCCTTCGTCGCGCGGCTCTTCGCCGGCGGCGTCGAGCTGCTCGAGGCGGCCTCCGGACCGGCGGCGGGGGGCGGCGCCTTCCAGGCCAAGACCGTGGTCTTCACGGGCACCCTCGAGGAGCTGACCCGGGCCGAGGCCAAGAAGATCGTCGAGGAGCAGGGCGGCCGGGTGGCCTCGTCGGTCAGCTCGAAGACGGACTACCTGGTCCAGGGCGGCAAGCCCGGCAGCAAGGCCAAGAAGGCGACCGAGCTGGGGGTCGAGGTGCTGCTCGAGGCGGACTTCCGCAGCCTGATCGAGGGTCCGGTGGCCGGTTCGGGCTAGACTCTGCGCGACCCTGACCTGGCGAACCGTGGCTTCCAAGGACCAAGATCTTCCGCCCCTGCCCGAGGGCAGCGAGCCCCTTCCCGACCCGCCCGGCGTGTCGGGGAAGGCCCCTGCGCCGGTCGCTCCCGCCTTCGACCTGCCCGAGGGCTTCGAGAACGACGAGACGGCGGCCATGGTGGCGCGCGCCCAGGGCGGCGACGTCGACGCGCTCAACGAGCTCTTCCAGCGCTACCACGACACGATGGTCGAGGTCGCGCGCAAGAAGCTGGGCCCGCGCCTGCGGCTGAAGGAAGACCCCGACGACCTGGCCCAGACCACGTTCCGCGAGGCGACCCGGGACTTCACCCAGTACCGCTACCAGGGCGAGGGCTCGCTCCTGCGCTGGTTGATCCAGATCCTGCAGAACAAGATCCGCGACAAGGCGGAGTTCTACTCGGCGGGCAAGCGCGACCTGTCCCGCGAGCGCGGCATGGAGAGCGAGGAGGAGGAGGGGCGCGGTGCGCGCACCGCCAGCGACTTCTCGAGCTCGGACCTGTCGGTGACCCAGGTGGTCCAGCGCGACGAGAACTTCGAGCTGCTGCGCGAGTCCATCGCCGAGCTCTCCCCGGACCACCGCAAGGCGATCACCCTGGTCTTCTTCCAGGGCCTCTCCCTGCGCGCCGCGGGCGAGAAGATGGGCGGCAAGTCCGAGGACGCGGTGCGCATGATGCTGCGCCGCGCCGAGGGCAAGCTGGGCGAACGCCTGAAGGCCGTCTTCGGCCGCGACGAGTAGTCCTGGCCGGCCGCCCGGGCCCCTCGCCGGCCCCCCGAGCCGCCCGCCCCCGGGCTTGTCAACCGGCCCGCGGATCAGTACCCTCTGCAGCTTCGCGAAGGCGAACTGGGCTACTAACTCAATTGGTAGAGTGCCATGTTCACAGCGTGGAAGTTACTGGTTCGAGTCCAGTGTGGCCCACCACGCAGCGCGGAAGGCTGAGGAGCTTCCGCCGGGGCAGTCCTTCCTGGCCAGGGCGGCCCGCTGGCTCGGACTACCGCCCGCGCCACTCCCGAAGCCGGCGCTCGAGGAGCGGGGCCAGGGCGTCGTACGTGGCCCAGGTGTCGGGGACGTGGTACAGCGTCGGCCACGCGCCGCCGACGCCTTCGTCGTAGTCGTCGATGAAACCTCGAGAGGATGCGTCGTCCAGCGCGTAGTACTCCAGCGCGAACGAGTTGCCCTCGCTGTTGAAGTCGTCGCTGGTGAGCTTCTCGTCACAGGCGTCCAGCAGGTACTGGCCCGGCGTGACGCGACGCGAGCGAAGGGCCTCGACGGCGCCCGCGTGCTCTGCGCTACCCAGGCCCGTCAGAAGTGCCCACGCCAGGAACATGCCGATGTGGGTGGCGCCCGCCTCGTCGGCGAGGTCGGCTGGGAACTCGCCCCCATAGTGCCAGGACGCGTCGTCGTACTTGCTCATGGTGTCGCCTCCTGCGGGGCATCCTACCTTCGCGGCCAGGAAGTAGTGCACCCTCCGTTCTGTAAGTCCCCCCTCCCCCAAATGAACCATGCGTGGGTTAAGCCCAGGGGCGTAGCCCCG
>JAJFFA010000693.1 GCA_021776885.1 Planctomycetota bacterium | reverse complement strand
CCGCGGTAGTCGGCCAGGGAGACCTCGTCTCCGAAGGCGTCCGGCGCGCTCCAGTCCGGGGCGGGGGGCGGCGTCCAGTCGGCCGGCCCCAGGGAGGCGAGGTCGACCTGCGCCCGCGCCGCGGCCACGTCCGCAGGCATCTCGAAGGCCGGGCGCCAGTCCGGGTCCAGGTCGCGGGCGCGTGCCAGGGGCGCCAGGCGTGCGAGGACCGGGATGTCGAGGTCGGCCCGTGCGCACCAGCCGCGGATCGTGTCAAAGCGCTCCAGGGCCTCGTCCCACTCGCCCGTGTCGTACAGCACGTGGGCCAGGGTCGCGTGGGGGTAGAGCTCGCCGTCGCGCTTCTCGATCCCTTCGCGCGCCAGCTCGACGGCGCGCTGCGCGTCGCCGGCGCGCAGGTGCAGGAGCGCGAGCTGGGACTTGTCGAAGTTCTCCTCGGCCAGGCGCTCGAGGTTTTCCTCGACGTCCTCGCCCTCGAGGACACCGCGCAGGGCGTCGAGGGCGGCCAGCTTGCTGCGCAGGTCCTTCAGCTCGCCGGCGTGGCGCGCGAGCACCTGGTCCTGGGCCGCGCCCAGGTCCTCGGCGTCGAAATCGGCGGCCAGGGCGGCCTCCTCGCTGCGGTCGAGGTCCCGCGCGCGCTCGGCCTTCTTCGCCGCCAGGCGCTCCTCGAGGGACGCGCGCGCCGCCTCGAAGCCGTCGGCGTCGTTGCGCCAGGCGTGGGCCTTGCCCAGGGCGAAGTCGCGCTGCCCGCCGTCCTCGCTGGGCTCCAGGTACATGCTGTCCGCGAGCTCGGCCAGCTCGTCCCACAGCTCGAACTGCTCGAGGGTCTCGATCAGGCGCCGACGCCCCCACCAGGCGCTGCCGCCCCAGGCATCGAGGGTGTTGAACTCGGGATGCCGCGGCATCTCGATCATGTTCTTCACGATGCGCAGGGACTGACGCACGCGGCCGGTGTGCCGCAGGCTGCGACTGAGCCACTCGTTGTTGTGGGCGAAGTTGTGGATCTGGTCGGGCAGGACCCGGTCGCGCAGCAGGTTCCCGTGGTCGACGCGGGCCGAGGCCTCCTGCTGCCAGGCGGCGTCGGCGTGGCGGCCCAGGCGCTTGAAGACGTGGCCGGCCATGTGCCACATGTGGGCGATGTTGGGCCAGGCGGGGCCGCTCTTCGTGGCGGTGTCGACGATGTGCTCGGCGCTGTCCTCCGCGTCCCACAGGTGGATGCGGTAGTGGTGCGCCGGGTGCATGGGCTGGACCGCGAAGATGTCCTGCAGCAGCGACTCGTTGGCCTGGCGGCTGGAGATCGGCAGCCCGTAGCGCTTGTTGAGCCACATGCGGTTGACGAGGAAGGCCTTGGCCTCGATGTCGTCCGGGTACTCCCAGATGATGTCCTCGTAGTCGCGGGCCAGGCGCTGGGCGCGGTCCTTCAGCTCGTTGCGCTCCTTCTCCGAGCGCTTCTTGTCGTCGGCGATCTGCTTGCGCGTGCGCGGCTCCTCGAAGTCGTCGTCCTCGGCCTGCTCCGCATCCGGGGCCTCAGCGTCGTCCTCTTCCGCGCCCTCTTCCCCGTCGCTGAGCGCGGAGGGCTCCTCCGGCCCCTCGACGTCGTTGAAGCGCGCCACGGCGTCGATGTACATGCGCTCGCGCTCGTCGACCAGCCCGCGCTTGAGCCACGCGGCGCGGGCGAAACCCGCCGCGCGCTCGGCGTTGTCGACGTTGGCCATGGCCATGCCCCAGTAGGCCATGGCGCAGTCGGGGTCCTCTGCCGCGACCTGACGGAAGGTGCGCTCGGCTTCGAAGTACCAGAAGCCGTGCAGGTGGCCGACGCCCTGGTCGAAGAGGCGCTGCAGCTCCGCGCTGGCGACGGTGACCGGGAAGTGCACGCTGCTCGGGTTGTCGAACAGGAAGGCGGCCTGGCGCGGTCCCTCGTTGAAGGCCTCGCCGTGGGCGGAGTGGCCTTCGAGCAGCGTGGTGCCGCCCTCCTGCAGGGGCGCCAGGGCCAGGGTCAGGATGCTCAGGATAAGGGTGAGAGGGCTCATGACCTGCGGCCTCCATCCATGCGCCAGAAGGCGATTCCACCGGCTTGCAGCCCGACCTCGACCGAGTCGACGCGCTGCTTCGTTTCGAGGTCGATCACGTCGACCGTGCCCGTCTCGGCGCCGATGCCCTCGTTCGAGACGAAGGCGAAGCGTCCATCGGGCGAGATCACCACGCCGTGGGTGACGCGCCGCGTCGTCTCGATGCGCGCGCTCTCCGTGCCGCTCTCGAGGTCCCAGATGCCGACCGAGGCGGCGCCTTTGTAGGTGACGACCAGCTGCGCGCCGTCCGGACTGACGTCCAGGTTGTAGGGCGCCTTGGCCGTGGGGAAGCGGCGCGTCACGCGCCAGGCCTCGCTGTCGACCTCGACCACCTGCGCCGCTCCGTTGAGGGCCACGTAGAGCCGCTTCTCGCTGGGGTGGGGCTGGACCCAGGTGGGCTTGGTCACGGCCACGTGGTGGCCGTCGGGGCGCGTGCGCGCGAAGCCCCCGCTGCCGTCGGAGAGGCGCAGGGTGCGCGTGACCTCGAAGCTGGCCGCGTCGAGCTCGAACAGCTCGTCCGACATCATGGCGCAGGAGTAGTGCAGGGCGCCGTCGGGGGAGAGGCGCGAGCCGTGGGGCATGGCGCCGGTCTCGGTGCGCGCCACCTCGACCATGTCGTCGGGGTCGACGATCGATACGGAGCTGGGACTCATGTCGCCGTGCAGGTCGAAGTTGACGCAGTACAGGAGCCCGGTGTCGCGCGAGATCTGCATCGTGGCCGGGAAGAGTCCGAGCTCGGCCTCTCCCAGCAGCTTGTTCGACCCGCTGCTGTACTTGTAGACGAGCCCGAAGGGCTTGCCGTGGGCCATGGTCACGAACCAGTGCGCCCCGCCCGGCTCGACGGTCAGGCCGTGGGGGCCCTCGGTCTCGGTCGGCAGGGCGCCGACCGAGATGACCTCGCTGACCGACAGCTGCTTGCCGTCGAAGGCCAGCTCGTAGACCTCGTCCGAGGACTCGGCGGCCACGAAGAGGCGGTAGACGCTCGACGGGGTCTGGGGCGCGGCCGCCGCGATCAGCGGCAGCAGGAAGAGGGCGCTGGCGATCACTCCTTGACCTCTTTCTCGAGCTTCACGCTCCACAGGCCCGAGTTCCAGTCGGAGAAGAAGATGTTGCCCTTGTGCGGCTGGGGGCCCCAGACCATCGGCGCGTTGGGCACGTAGCCCTCGGGGTCGTCGGGCAAGAGGAAGTCGATCTCGCGGCCCTGGCGGTAGAGGTCGCCCATCAGCTCGCCGGAGAGGTCGACCACGCGCAGGCCTCCGTTGTAGTAGCCGACGTAGGCGACGTCCTCCTCCTCGTCGATCCAGAAGTTGTGCGTGCCCGCCTCGGGCACCTCGTAGCGCGCGACCTCGACCGGCGCCTCCAGGTCGCTGAAGTCGATGAAGTGCAACCAGCCGCGGGCGTAGGTCGGCTTGTCCTTCAGGTTCAGGCCGAAGGGGAAGGCCTCGTCCCCCGCGACGACGTAGGTGCGCCCGGTCTGCGGGTCCTTGTAGGGGAAGGCCGCGTGGTTCCAGCCGCTGGGGTAGGCGTAGTCGCCGACGTACACGGGGTTCTCCGGGCTGCCGCCCTTGATGCCGTTGCCCACGTCGACGATGTGCACGCCGTCGGCCCAGTTCGACGAGTAGGCCAGGCCGTCCTGGACCCACACGTCGTGGATCGAGTGGCCCGGCGTCTCCAGCTCGTACTTGCCGACGGTGTGCGGGGTCTTGGGGTCGGAGATGTCGACGATGTCGTAGCGGCGTCCGGCGGAGAGGGCGTAGACGTGGTCTCCGTAGATGAAGACGTTGTGCACGCCGCCGGTCAGGCCCTCGTCGTAGCTGGACAGGATCTCGGGCTCGCGCGGATTCGTGACGTCGATCAGGACGATGCCGTTCTTGCGATTGGAGGCGCCCTCGCGGCCGATGATGCACAGGGTGCCGTCGGCCGAAACCTTGACGTCGTTGACCGTACGCGCGTCGACGTTGACCTTGGAGATGCGCTCGAGCTGGGTGGGGTCGGTCACGTCCCAGAAGATCGCGTCGCCGTCGGCGCCCCAGGTGCCGGTGACGCAGTAGTCGCGGCCGTCCACGCCCTCCCAGACCCACAGGTCGGAGGTGTGACTCTCGGCCACCGAGCCGCGTCCGACCCGCTCGAGCTTGGCCTGGTAGGTGCGTTCATCGATGCGCACGCTGGCGCGGGCCACGCGCTCGCCGCAGGTGGCGACCAGGGTGTAGAGCCCCGGGGTCTCGGCCACGAAGCGCCAGTCGCCCGGGCCGCGGTCGCCGCGGGCCACCTGACCCGAGGCGCGCGGGGCCAGGTCCGCGTCGTCCGTGCGCGCGATCAGGCTGACGTCGACGGGCACGTCGCTCTCGAGCGAGCCGTCCGAACCCGTGGCTCGCAGGCTGAAGTGCACCACGTCTCCGGTGCGCGCGCTGGGGGCTTCGGCCGTGAGTTCGAGGCGTGCCACCGGGTTGGCGCGCACCTCGAGCTCAGCCTGCGCCTCGAGCTCGCCGTGGCGCGCGCTCAGGAGCAGGGTTCCGGGGGCGTGCAGCTCGAGTTGCCCCAGGCCGTCGAGGGAGGCCACGCCGTCTGCGTCGACGCTCATCACCGCGCTCTTGCCCTCCTGGGCCACGCCCCGCGAGTCGCGCAGCACGGCGGCGGCAGCGACCACGGTGCCGGCGTAGAGGTTTTCGGGCACGTCCAGCTCGACGCTGACCACCGGCAGGGCGTTGACGGTCACGGGCACCTCGACGCTGATGCGCTCGCCCTGCTCCTGACGGCTCTCCTGTCCCTCGCCCGCGACTTCACGCCGCCGGGTGCGCACGACCAGGACGAACTCGCCGGGCTGGACCGCCTCGATCTTGCCCTCGGAGTCGATGCTGACGGCG
>JAJFFA010000692.1 GCA_021776885.1 Planctomycetota bacterium | reverse complement strand
AGCTCGACCCCGCTGGGCAGGCCCAGCTGCGCCGGGTCGAACTCGGTCAGCGCCGCCAGGTCCGGGGGCAGGCGCGCGCCCAGAGTTTCGCTCAATCCAAGCTGCGCCAGGTCCTGCATCGCGCGCTGCAGAGCGTCCTGGGCCGCGTCGACGTCGGCCTCGACCGACTCGAGCGCCTCGCCCATCGCGTCCTGGGCGTCGAGGGCCGCGCGCTGCGCCTCGAGCGCCTGAGCCGCGAGCCGCTCCTCGAAGCGGTCGATGGCCTCGAAGGTCGCCTCGGGGCTGGCGCCGTCCTTGGCCTCGGCCGCGAGTTGCTCGAGCGCCTCTTCGAGGGCCAGCGCCTCCTCTTCCTCCAGCAGCACCTCTTCCTCGAGGGTCTCGAGCTTCTCGCGCAGCTCCTCGAGGGCGGGCTCGAAGACCTGCGCCGTCAGCCCCCGCGACGCCGCGGCCGGGACCGGCACGAAGAGCGCGGCCAGCGTGAACGCCAGGCCCAGGCCGACCCGCGCCAGCATGGGACGCGCCACGATCGAGGGCGGCTCGGGAGCCCGGCGCGCCAGCTCGTCCGCCCGCGCGCTCCACTCCCCCGCCGCTCCACCGAGCTCGGCCCCGGTCAGGACCAACCCGCGGGCCCCGGCCCGCAGGTCGAGCCAGGGGGCCACCTGCTCCCGGGTCGGGAAGCGCCGGCGGGCCCGGTGCAGGGCCAGGGGCAGGGTCGCGGCGGCCAGGATCCCGGGCACCAGGGCCGCCCGCCCGCTCTCGACCTGGCCCAGGAAGCGCCACAGCAGCGCCGCGCTGCCGCCCACGAACAGGGCCGCCAGGAGCAGCCGCGTCCAGACGCCCAGCCAGATCGCGAGGGCGGCGCGCTGGCGCAGGGCGGCGATGGAGCGATCGAGGGGGGTCATGGCAGGGCGCGGTCCGGGTCGGGCACCGGGTTCCACCTAGTTAACGGGGACCGCGGCCGATTCATTGCACAAAGAAGGGGTCTGGAGACGCAAAAACTTCACCTCCCCGCAGCCCAGCGCGTGGGAGGCTCGCCCGCGCCAGAGAATCCTGAGCCCGGGCCCGGGCGCGCGGCAACCCCCTGGGCAGGAGCACCCATGAACTCGACCCTGCACTCGACCCTGGCCTGCCTCGTCACGACGACCCTGGCCCTCGCCCAGCAGGACGTGACCGTCCAGGTCCTGCCCGCAGCCCCGCTGCTGGAGCGGCTTCGCTCGCACCACTCGCTGCAGTGCGACCTCTCGATCTCCAACGACAGCGAGAGCCCGCTGATCCTGCGCGAGCTGGCCCTGCGCGAGCTCGACGGCGATGCCAACCTGATCCGCCGGCGCTACGTCAACGGCAACGGCACCGCGCCGTCGCTGCAGACGGTGGTGAGCGGGCCGATCCCGGCGCAGTCCGTGGTGCACATCTTCAATCCCTTCCATCACTTCGACTCGCAGCGGCTGCCGGCGCAGCTCGAGTTTGTCTTCACCTTCGCCCAGGGCGCCCGGGTGTGGACGCAGCGCATCGCCTTCGATGCCCAGGTGTACGAGCCGCAGACGGAGCTGCGCGTTCCGCTCGACGGCCGCGTGCTGATCTGGGACGGACACGACTTCCTGTCGCATCACCGGCGGCTCGGTCTGGGGCACCCCGCGGTCAAGCTCATGGGCCTGACGCAGAACTCCAGTCGCTACGCCGGCGACTTCGTGCTCCTGGGGCCGGACGGCGAACAGACGCGTGGCGCGCCCCAGAGAGCGCAGGACTGGTACGGATGGGACGCCCCCGTGCTGGCCCCCGGGGACGGCCGCGTGGTCGGCCTGGTGAACAACTTCCCGGACAACCGCATGGCGGGCGGTCGCGTGCTCCAGGACCGCCTCGTCACTCCCCTGGTGGTGAGCTCGCTCGCGGGCAACTACGTCGCGATCGAGCACGGAGGCGGTGAGTTCAGCCTGCTGGGACACCTGCGCAAGGGCAGCGTGACAGTGGCCCTCGGCGACGAGGTTCGGGCGGGTGAGCCGATCGGCAACATGGGTCTCTCCGGCTCGACGAGCCACGTCCACCTGCACTATCAGGTCCAGGCGCGCCCCGATCCCTTCGAGGGCCCCGGCCTGCCCTGCGTCTTCGAGCGCTACCGCCTGCACCTCGGTTCGAAGAGCGAGGTCGTGGCCCGAGCCCCGGTCGACACCGGCGACATCGTCGAGCACGTCGTGGCGAAGGACTAGCCCGGGCCACTGCTAGCCGACGGGGAAGGGCGATTCCCGTGCTCGCCAGCGAAGTGTTCCCGAAACCCTCGGGGCAGGTAAGGCTCCCATTCAGGCCTTGCCTCGTCAGCGGCGAGCGGCATGAATCAAGTCATGCCCTGCCCCTCCCCGTTCGCGCGTCTGGCCCTCGCGCTCCTCATGCTGACCTGTCCAGCGGGCCCCCTGCTCGCCGCACAGGAGACCAACCCCGTCTTCGAGCACTTCGAAGGTCGCTGGCGCTACAGCTACACGATCCTGCCCGACACCACCGGCGGCGGAACGGAGACCCACCGCACCCTCCCGGGGGGCCGCTGGCAGGTCGCCGAGTTCGAGGGGCAGATGTTCGAGCGGCCGTACAGCGCCCACGGGGTGCTGGGTTTCGACCCCGACAGCGGCGCCTACCGCAACGCCTTCTACGACAACTACAAGCTCGAGCCCGTGATCGCCCGGGGCGAGTTCGACCCGCAGACGCGGCTCTTCGTCAAGCTGGCCGAAGGCGTCGACTACCAGGGGCGAGCCTGCGTCTGGCGCCAGGAGATGGACCTCTCCGATCCCCTGCGCTACGGCCTGAGCATGGTCGCCGTGTACCCCGACGGTGAAGAGGTCCTGACCGTCGAGGGCCACGCCGAGCGCCTGGTCGACGCCGCGCGCGAGCGCCCCTTCTGGATGGGCTGCTTCGACGCCGTGCCCTGGTTCGCCCGGGGCGAGGTGCCCAACGCCGAGACGCGTCTGATGGAGCTGGTCAGCTCCCAGGGCCTGCGCCGCTTCAGCGAGGAGTGGATCGCGGCCGCGATGGAAGCCGCCGGCCCCCTCGAGGGCTGGCTCGACGAAGGCCAACGCAGCCAGCGACCGGTCTTCTGGTACGTGCCCGCGCTCGAGGGCCAGCACGTGATCTTGCCCCATCTGCTCGACCGCTACGTCGAGGTCGGCCTGCTCTCCGACCCCGACTTCGCCGAGCTCCTGCGGCGCCGCTTCGTGGCCGTGAAGTGCGCGGCCGGGGGCGAGCTCGCCCGGCGCTACGGGCTCCTGCCGCCCGACTTCCTCGAGCCGGGGTACCTGGTGCTCGACGCAGACGGCGAAGTCCTGGCCCAGGTCGACCGCCTGTTCATGTTCCAGGCCGAGCCCCACCGACGCATGCTCGAGGGGCTGCTCGCCGAGCTCGGCAACGACGCCGCGCACAGCGCGCAGTTCGTCGCCGCGGACGCCGAATGGAGAGCGGAGCCAGGCCTGGGCCAGGGCCTCGCTCTGGCGCGCGAGGCCCTGCTCGACGGCGCGCCGGCCCGCGCCCACGCGGTCCTCGCCGAGCTCAAGGCGCACTCCGCCCAGGATCCGGGGATCGCCTTGCTCGAGGCGCGCCTGGCCCGGGTCGCCCACGACGCGCCCGCGGGACGGAGCGCCCTGGCCAGAATCGAGCGCGCTACGGCGTCACCCCGCACCCTGCTCGCCCTCGAGGCCGAAGCGGGCCGCCTGGCCCTCGGCGCCGGCGAGTTCGACACGGCCGCCGGACACTTCGAGCGCGTGTTCGAGGTCGGGGGCGAGGACGCCGCCGAGTGCGGCTACCAGCTCGGGGCCGTGCACTACCTGTCCGCTCGCGAGGACGCGGCCCTGGGCGTCTGGCGCGCCCTGGTCGAGGCCCACCCCGCGAGCCCCTGGGCACCGCGCGCCGCCGCCCACCTGACCATCGCCGGGGACGGTCTGCGCGGCGAGGGACCCTTGACCCGCGCCATGCAGCGCCTGACCTGGTCCGCGCCCGTGACCCGCGAGCACGGCACCCGGGCCCCGCGCGGCCTCGACGCGGAAGAGGCCGTCGTCGCGCGCGCGCGCGAGGTCCTCCTGGCCCAGCAGCGACCGAACGGCGCCGGGTACGGCGCGCATTGGGGTGGAGCTGGCGCGGCGCCCCCCGACGAGGCTGTGGGCGAGGGCCCCGGCGTCTTCGGCAACATCCACACCGCGATCTCGGCCCTGGCCGCCACGGCTCTCGTCGCCTGGCGCGACGTCGCGCCGGAGCGCGTCGACGCAGCCCTGGCGCGGGCGCAGGGCTATCTCCTGCGCGACGACCTGGTCGTGCGCGGCGAGGCCATGGGCTGGGTCTACGCCGACGCGTTCCGCATCGCCTATCTCCTCGCGCGTCACCCGGAACGCGACACCTGGGACGACGAACTCCTCGACCACGAGGCCGCCTGGATCGACGCCATCGTCGAGTGGCAGGCGCAGAACGGTGGGCCGATCCGTCACTTCAGCTACGGCTCGACCTTCGTAACCGCCCTCGTGACCCTGGTGCTGGCCGATGCCCGCGAGCACGGCGCCGACGTGCCGGGCCAGGTCTTCGAGCAGACCGCGGCGGTGCTCGAGGGCGCGCGCGAGGGCGACACGGGCCTCTTCGGCTACCTGGTAGACGCCCCCGCCCTGAACCGCACCCCGGCCGGGGCGGCCTGCCGCCAGCCGCTCTGCACCCTCGCGCTACTGCGCTGCGGGGCGACGGACGCGGGTGACGTCGTGCGCGGCCTGCGCACCTGGTTCGAGCACTACGCGAAGTTCATCGAACCGCCGCGCTACACCAACTTCCACATGAGCGAGCTCGACGGCTCGGCGGGCTACTTCTTCTTCCACAACCTCTTCGCCACGGCCTGGGCCATCGAGCGGTGTGGCGCGCAGGCGGCGGGCGAGGACTTCGCCGGGCGCCTGCGCGAGCTCGTGCTCGAGCTGCCCGAGGTCGACGGCACCTTCGTCGACTCGGGGGTCAGCTACGGCAAGAGCTACGGAACCGCGATGGCCCTCCTGGCCCTGGCGCGGCTGCGAGGCTGAAGTCGGCTGACCGGCTCGACGCCGCCTGGTAGCCTTTCCCCGTGCCCGACTTCGCCCGCTTCGACAGCCGTAGCTACCCCACGGTCCCCGTGGGCGAGGGCTACCGCGACTGGACGCCTTCCTACGAGGCGACTGTCGAAGACGCCATGGACCAGGCCCTGCTCGAGCGCTTGACCTCGGTGCCCTGGGACGAGGCACGGCGCGCGGTCGACCTGGGCTGCGGAACGGGCCGCACGGGGCAATGGCTCGCGGCCCATGGGGTCCAGGGCCTGACCGGGGTCGACCTGACCCCCGAGATGCTCGCCCTGGCGCGGGCCAAGGGCTGCTACGACGAGCTGTTCGAGGGCGACGTCGCGGACACGCCCCTTCACGGCGACTCGGCGCAGCTCGTCAGCTGTTGCCTCGTCGACGAGCACCTGGCCCAGCTCGAGCCGCTCTACCGCGAAGCGCGCCGGCTCTTGCGCGCCGGAGGCCACTTCGTGCTGGTCGGCTACCACCCCTTCTTCATCATGCGCGCCGGCATGCCGACGCACTTCGAGCACGCCACCCGCGGCCCCCTCGCCGTCGCCACCCACGTGCACCTCCTCGGCGAGCACGTCGCCGCCGGGCGCGGCGCGGGCCTGAACCTGGTCGAGATGCACGAGCGCCTGGTCGACGACGAGTGGGTCCGCATGAAGCCCAAGTGGGAGCGCTACCGCGACTGGCCGATCAGCTTCGTCCTGGCCTGGCGTGCACAGGAGCTCGCTTGAGCGACATCCCCGAGCAAGGCTCGGCGCTCGAGGAGCTGGTCTTCGAGTGCCTCGAGCTGCTCGGCCGGGAGGGCGCACCGAGCATCGACGAGCTGTGTGCGCGCCACCCCGAGCACACGGACGCCCTGCGCGAGCGGCTCGAGGCGCTGCACGCCGCCGGCTGGATCGAGGGCCCCGGCGAGGAGGTCCTGCCCGAGCGCCTCGGACCCTTCCGCATCCTCGAACGCCTCGGTGCCGGGGGCATGGGGGTGGTCTACGCGGCCCGCGACGAGAGCCTCGAGCGCACCGTCGCGCTCAAGCTCGTACGCCCCGACGAGCTCTACTTCGGATCGGCCCGCGAGCGCTTCCGGCGCGAGGTCGAGGCCGTGGCGCGCCTGGCCCACCCGGGCATCGCCGCGGTGTACTCCGTGGGCGAGGAGCGCGGCCTGCCCTACTTCGCGATGGAGCTGGTGCCCGGGGCGTCCCTGGCCGCGGTGCTGGCCGAGGTCGCGGGCAGGAATCCCGGCCAGCTCGGTGGGGCCGAACTGCACGCCGCGCTGCTACGCGCCTCCGGCGCCGAGGCCGCTGAGCCGAGTAGCCCGGTGTTCGCCGGCAGCTGGACCGAGTGCGTCCTGCGCATCACGCGCCAGGTGGCTGAAGCCCTCGAGCACGCCCACCGTCGCGGCGTCGTGCACCGCGACGTCAAGCCCTCGAACGTCATGCTCACGCCGGAGGGGCGCGCTCTCCTGGTCGACTTCGGCC
>JAJFFA010000691.1 GCA_021776885.1 Planctomycetota bacterium | reverse complement strand
GGCGAGGTCATCTCGTTCCCGACCAACCACACGTTCTCTCACGATCAGATCGAGTGGTTCAAGGCCGGCAGCGCCCTCAACGTCATCAAGTCCCGCACCAACTCCTGAGTTTCTTGACGCCGAAGTCTGCGCTACGCAGACTTCGGCGTCGGAAATCGGTGGGTTTGAGGGTGGCAAGTTGGGTCAGGTGAAGACTCGGGTGCAGCTGTCGCCGGCCCAGAGGGTGGTCTGCTCGGCGCGATGCAGCATGCCGTCCGCCAGCGTGAGCGTACCCACAGCAATATTGTTGGTGCTGCCTCCGGGCTCCATCTGACTGTTGGCCAGGACGAAGGTCGAGCCGTCGCATTCCACGGACGGGAGGGTCTGATCGAGGAAGGCGGATGCCGATCCGAGCAGGAAGGTCAGGTTCGTGCTGCCGGTGACCGAGCTCGAAGCGCTGCGGACCTGGCCCCAGATGTCGCGGTTGGTGCCCGAGCCGCGCTGGTACGCGATCATGTAGGGCCTCAGGCTCGAGGTTCCGTCGATGAGCGGAGAGACCGTTGGGTTGCGGTCGTCCTGGGACGAGGAGTCGACGCTGAAGCTCGGCTCGGTGATCGAGCCGAACCAGGAGATCTGTGCGGCGCGAATGTCGTGGTCGGAGTCGTTGAACTCCCGCTCGTAGGCCACGGTCCAGGCGATCGCAGCGTTCGAGTTCGAGACCGCGGGCGCGCGCTCGTCGGCTGTCGAGTTGTCGATCAGGAGCAAGCCGCCACGCAGCGTGCTGTCGGTCTCCACTAGCTGGCCGTGGATGTCATGGTCGTCCACGTCGAAGACACGCTCCCACACAACGAGGTAGTAGGAAGACGTGGAGTCGAACGGGTCGCCGCCGATGTCCGGATTGAACTTCTCGCCCGTCGAGTTGTCGCTGATCACGAAGGGGAGCCCCATCGCGGTGCTGCCGGCGGTACGCCGACGTCCCCAGATGCTGCGCGATCCGATCGGCCCGACTTCGGCCACGACGAGGTACTGGGACGTGTTGCGGTTGCCGGCGACGCGCGCGTCGAACCAGGAGTTGCTCGTGATGTCGATGTACGCGCCCTCGATGAAGGAGCCGACGAACGAGCGCGTCTCGCACCAGACATCCCAGTCGCCCGAGGCGAAGAAGCGCGTCCAGACGATGGCCCAGCGGCCCGTCTGGCGGTCGTAGGTGATGTCGGCGAAGAAGTCGGCGCGGTCCGAGTCGTCGACGCCGAAGGTCGAGATCACCGGATCGATGGTCAGCGGATAGCGAGCTGTGGCCAGGAAGCTGGCGGGCACGCGGATCTCGAGCGCGCCGTCGACGAAGCGCGTGGACAGGGCCGCGCTGGCCCCAGCTGCGTCCAGTACGGTCGCGCGGCCGTAGCGCACGCTGCCGTGCGCCGAGGTCCACTCGAAGCCGCCCGGGTCCGCCGCCGAAGGCACGGGTGCCAGGGCGAGCTGGGTCGTGGCGCGGACGCGCACGACGAGGTCCTCGCCCGGTCCGGCATCCCGCAGGGGTCCGAGCGGGGAGTCGAAGCGGAAGCGCTGCTCCATCGACTCGGGCGCCATGACGTAGAGCTCGGTGAGCGTGCCGCGCTCGTAGTGCACGACATCGCCCTCACGCTCGGCAGCCACGTCCCGCTCGAAGGTCAGGGTGCGCTCGCCGACCTGGACCGACTCGAGCACGAGGTCGAGGGGCTGGAGCGGCGACTCGGAGCCGAGGTAGGGCAGGAAGCGCACGGCGTCGGCGCCGAAGCGGACCTTGTAGTCCGCGCCCTTCGCCCACAGGTTGCCGTCGCCCGGACGGTCGTAGTGCACGCGATCCAGGGCGATCGAAGGAGACACGCCCTGCAGCGCAGGGGGCAGCGGCGCGGGTCGAAGCTGGGCTTGCGGCGGCGGCTGGTGCGCCGGGGCGTCGGCCAGGGGATCAGGGGTCTTGTGGAGCTGCTCGGGGACCGTCTTGATATCCGGCTGGGAGGGAGTGGGCGCCGGCGGCACCCCGCGGGATTGCCCCAGGGCGGTAGCGGTCATCAACGGGATCAAGAGAAACAGGGCGGTTTGGGATCGCATTTCGGGTGTCCTTGAGGTGGGGGCCGTCGTCGGCGCAGGAGCGCGCCGCCTCTGAGAACACGGCCGCAACGATCCGCTGCAACACGCCACCGAATCTCGGATTCTCGGCCTGGGTGCCTCCCGGGCGCCCAGGGCTGGCGCGATCCCGCCCACTCGGTACAACGGAAGATCGCGGCCCCCTGGGCCGGTCCAGCATCAACACTTTCCCGCTCAACATGAGACTTCTCACCCCCGCAACGCTGCTGGTCCTCACGTCGAGCGCGGGCGCCCAGTGCATCGACGAGTTCGTCTTCCCTGGAGCCCACCAGGACGAGAACGGCTTCGGTGCCTCCGTGCTGCTCGACGGCGACGTCGCCCTTGTCGCGGAGGTCGGCAACGATGCCGTCGCCCTGGGTGCCGGCGCAGCCCACATCTACGAACGACAGGCCGGAGCCTGGACCCTGGCCAGCACCCTCGCCCCCGCGGACCTCGACGCCCACGCAAGCTTCCCGAGGGAAATGCGGCTCTCGGGCACGACCGCTTTCCTCTCCGACACCCAGTGGAACTCGGAGCAGGGCCGCGTGTTCGTGTACGAGCGCGGTGCAAACGGCTGGACCCAGACCCAGGTCCTGACCCGCGGCAACACACCGTTCACACGCTTTGGCAGGCGCATGTCCCTCGACGGCGATCGCGCTGCCATCCTCTCGGATCCGTCGGGAGAGATCTCCATCTTCGAACGCGGTGCGGCCGGCTGGGCCGAGGTCTTCGTGCTCCCGCCCGACCCGAACTTCAGCGCCTACGCCGCGGACCTCTCCCTCTCGGGGGAGCGGCTCGTGATCGGTGCCCTGAATTCCTCGCCCGACGACAACGTCCTGCTCGTCTACGAGCCCGACGCGCTCGGCAACTGGACCGAGACGGCGCAGGTCCGCGGCACCGATGCTGACGGCTCCGAGTTCGGAGGCTCGATATCGATCGACGGCGAGCGCATCGTCGCGACCCAGGTCAGCGGCGACCCGCCGCACCTGTTCGAGCTCCAGGCGGGCCAGGGCTGGGTCGAGACCGTGCTGCCCCTGCCCGACGGCAACTTCGCGCGCCTCGGTGCCCGCGGCGCCCTCGACATCGAGGGCGACTGGATCGTCGCGGGCCATGCCTTCGGCCTGTCGCACGTCCTCTACTGGCGCCGCGTGGGCCAGACCTGGAGCTTCCACGACCTCGTCGAGCGACACGGCTTCGGCTGGGGCGGCTTCGGCCAGAGCACCGCGCTCTCCGGCACCACGGTCATCGCCGGTGCCCCGCAGAGTTTCAGCCCCAGCGGCGACCGCGTCGGGCGGGCGGCCTTCCTCTCGACCTCGGTGGCGACTCAGGTCTGCGCGTCGCAGCCCAACTCGAGCGGTCAGAGCGGCGTGATCTCCCTCGGCGGCTCCCTGGTGATCTCGAACGACGACTCGCGCCTCCTGGCGAGCGGCTTGCCCGCGAATCGCTCCGGCCTGTTCTTCCGCGGCACGCAGACGATCCAGGTGCCCTTCGGCGACGGCTTCCGCTGCGGGGGCGGCCAGATCGCACGCTTCGGCGTCCAGCAGACCGACGCCGCGGGCCAGGCCCAGCGCACCCTCGAGTTCGATCCCGGCAGCCCGGGCCAGCTGACCCCGTTCCAGACCTTCACCTTCCAGTTCTGGTTCCGCGACCCGATGGGCCCCGTCGGCCACGGCTTCAACCTGACCGACGCGGTCGAGATCCTGTTCTGTCCTTGATTCGGCAACCGCCAGTACGGTGGCGGCGCAGGCCCGCCGTCTCGAGCGCTCGGTCCGACTCCATGGCCACGCCGGCTTCGTGTTTCAGTCAGGCCTCCCAGCGCACGGACCGGGCGCGGGACGGTCTTCGCCGCCCTTGGAGAGCTCGCGTGCCAGCCACGCCCGGGCGAAGGCCTGGTCGCGCTTGACGGTGTCGAGCGACAGGTCGAGCAGCTCGGCCACCTCGCTGCGCTCCAGGCCGGCGAGGTGCCGCAGCTGGATCACCTGGGCCTGACGCGGATAGAGAGCGGCGAAGCGCTCGAGGGCCGCGTCCAGGTCGAGGAACTCCGTCGGTCGCGGCCCCGTCAGGGCGTCGCCGTCGGCGAGCTCGATGCGCTCGCGGCCGCCGCCGCGCTTGTCCGCTCCTCGCGCGCGCGCACGCTCGACCAGGATCCGACGCATGGCCAGGGCCGCCGCGCCGAAGAAGTGCTTGCGCCCGTTCCAGCCGGGATCAGCGTCTCCGACCAGCCGTAGCCAGGCCTCGTGCACCAGGGCCGTCGCTCCCAGGGTCGCCCCCGGCGGTTCGTGCCGCAAGCGCGCCCGCGCCAGCCTGCGCAGCTCGTCGTAGAGAACGGAGAGCAGCTCCTGCGAAGGGTCCGCGCCGGGCGAGTGGCCCGCGAGCGAACGGGTGAAGTCTTCACGCGATAGCGACATGGATTGCGCCACGCCCGGATGTGGGGCGGCGCAATCCATGATCGCAGACGGAGCTCAGGGGGCGTAGAGGATCTCGACCGCGTTCGTCAAGTTGAAGCCCGCGCCCGTGCAGGCCCCCGCCGCCGCGTTGTCCCGGTGCCAGACCTGGTAGCCGTAGGCGCTACCCGGCACGATGAAGGTCGAGAGGAGCGGCGCGCCGGGGGCGGGCGCGAACGAGGTTCCGTTGACGCTGGGGCGTACACCCAGACGACGGATCTGACCACCGAGGCAACGCAGACCGTCGCCGAAGGGAATCCCCGCGCCAGCGGCCAGATAGCTGGGTCCGGCAAAGTAGAGACCGAAGCCGTTTGGCAGTCCCGTGGCCTCGAGCCGCACCGTATCGGAGGAGTAGCGTGCGACGCCGTGGGCCCGCAGGGCGCTCCCGTTCCCGGTCGAGTTCCGGCAGCCGCGGCAGTCGCCTGCGGAGCTCGGGTTGTTGCACGGGCAGGCTGAACCGCTCCCGTCACCGAAGCAGAACGGGATGCCGGGTTGCCGTTCGCGGGCGCGCAGGAAGAGGTCGCGGGTGGCGATGGTCGCGACGCTGTCGCCGCCCAACACGAGCTCGGTGTCGGCGGCCTCGTGGTAGACCATCCGGTGGTACACCCGGGCCGAGGGAAGCTGCGCCTGGGGGCGCTCGCGCCAGTCCACGCCGTCCCACTCCCACAGGTCGCCGTACTTGGTGAAGGGCGCGCTCAGCGCGCCCCCGAAGAGCACGCTACGCCGTCGCCCGCCGTCGTAGACCAGCTCCGCTCCGAAGCGCGGAGACGGGCCGGAGCTCGACACCAACGTCCACGTGGTGCCGGCGCGCTCCCACGTCTCGCCCGAGTCCGCGGGCCCGATGCGAGTGCCCCCGAAGAGCACCATGCGCTCGCGCTCGGGGTCGTAGACCATGGCCGCGCGGCGGAGCTTGGGTGGACCGCTGCCCCCGTATCCCTGCCACTGGGCCCCGTTCCATTGCCAGGTGTTGGTGGTCGTCGCGCTGCCGTCGCTCGCGAACAGGACCACCTGTTCCTGGACGTGGTCGTAGGCCATGGCGTGGTCGGACATGACACCCGGCCCGGAGACCGCCTGCTGGGACCAGGTGTTTCCGTCGAGGACCCAGGTGTCCCCGGCGTCGCCGCCCGCGATCCGCCCGCCGTACAGCACCATGCGATCCCGACGGCGGTCGTAGGCCATGGCCGCGTCGGCGCGCGGACTCGGCCCCGTCCCCGGCAGCAGGGACCACGCGCCGTTCTGCAACACCCAGGTGTCGCCGAGCAGGGTCAGGGAGGCGTCCGAACCACCGAACAGGACGACCCGCGCGCGGCGCGCGTCGTAGGCCAGCATGGCGTGCCGGCGCCCCACCCAGGGGGCGGTCTGCTGCTGGAACGGATCGGCCTGGGGGCAGCCGCGCAGGCGCTCGAAGGCGTCGAGGGCGGCCGAGACGTCGGGGCGCGGGCCGATCGACTGGGTCGCGGGGTGCACGCCGCTGGTCTGGGGCGCGCCGCTGGCCACCAACGTGGCGCGCAGGCGGCGCGGCCACATCGGCTGCCCCAGGATCGAGCGGTAGACCGACTGCACCTGGGCCGCGGCGAGGGTCACCACCGGCGAGGCGGACGAGGTGCCGTTGAAGCTGTCGGTGTACTCCTCGTTGAAGACGTTGTGCAGCGCACCGTAGCCCGTCGTCACGACGTCCTCGCCCTGGCCCTGGAGGTTCACCCGCGAGCCGTAGTTCGAGAACGAGAGCCGCGAGCGATCGCTGGTCGAGCCACCCGGCGCCGCGCCGGCGCCGACGACGATCGCGCCGGAATCGTTCTGGGCCAGGAACGGCGCGTGCATCTGGTTGTACGCGGGATCGTCGAGGTCGCGCCCGCCGTTGCCCGCCGCGGCGACGACGTTGATTCCGGACAGCACCGCGAGGCGTACGGCGTTGTACACCGCCGGGTCCCATTCGCTCGGAACGTGGTCGCCGCCGGGTCCGCTGATCTGCTGCTCGATCAGGATGAAGTCGCCGAACTCGAGGGCCTGGATCGCGTTCGAGAGCGCCGCGGGCAAGTTGTAGGCCGGGCTTTGATGGGTGAACACCGCCGCGTGCATGGGGATGGCGCCGTACGCTCCACCCGTGATCCCGGCACCGTCGGGCAGGGCGAAGAGCTGACCGAGCACGGCCGTGGCGTGGTGGCTCCCGAAGGGCGACGTCGCGGCCGGGGGGCCGACGATCTGGATCGGCGGCAGGTCGACGTGGCCCGCGTTGAACTCGTATTCGATGTCGCAGATGCGAGTCCCGTAGCACGGCCCGCCGGGGAGCGGCAGCGTGCGCTGCGCGCCGATGCCCGTCGGGCTCGGCTCCAGGTAGCGCTGCAAGTGCGAGAAGTCGGGCGCCTGGGGCGGTTCGACGGGGCGCGCGACGGGCCAGGCGAGGACGACCTCGCCCAGGGCGTTGAGCGCGTCGATGGCGGCCGCGCTGTCCGCGCGCGTGCTCCCGGGGGCCAGGCGCAGCAAGAGGTCGAGTGCCAGGTCGGGCACGTCGAGCGCGCCGCGCGCGAGGGCCCGCTGGCGTAGGCGTTCCAGGTCCGGGTCGGCGATGTGGTGCGCGCGCTCCCAGCGCCCGGCGATGCCCGCCAGGGACGCCGGCGGAGCCGCTGCGCCGCTGGGCACCAGCTCGCCCTGCTCCACGCGCAGCCCCGTGCCCGAGCGCAGGCTGACGCCGATCAAGTCAGGCTCGTGCCAGGTCTCGACTGCGGTGCGCAGCGGTTTCTGGATAGGGGTGCGGGGGCTCTGGGCCACCGCTGGCGGGGCGACAGCGAGCAGAAGCAGGGCGAGTGTAGAAAGACGCATGATGACCTCCCGGTCGTGGTTCCTCCGGCGTCGGCCGAGTCCGCCGGCCGGTTTCGGAGAGTCGTGCGTGAAGCACCCGGGTGGTGGGGGGCGAAATCGCGCGCTTTTCCTGCACCGGGGACGCAGCCCGTCGCCCGCCGGCCTTTCGGTAGAGTGGAGGCATCGCCGCGCGCCCGGCAGCGTGCGCGAAGCGCCCTTGAGCACTCCGCCCGACAGGATCGCCGCGCTCTTCGCCGAAGCCTCGTGCCTCGCTGCGGCGGAACGGGCCGCGTGGCTCGAACGGAACGGCTCCGCGGAAGAACGCGCCGAGGTCGAATCCTTGCTCGCCTTCGCAGGCAGCGAGCTGCCCCTGCTCGACGAGCTGCGCGGACCGGATCTGCCTGCGCACGAACCGCTCCCCGAACAGCTCGGACCCTTCCGGATCCGGGAGCTCCTGGGCCAGGGCGGATTCGGCCAGGTCTACCGCGCGTCCCAGGACGCCCCGGTGCGACGCGAGGTCGCCCTGAAGGTCGTGCGGCCGGGGATGGCGTCGAAGCGCGTGCTCGAGCGTTTCGCCGCAGAAGAGGGGGCCCTGGCGCGCCTCGAGCACCCTCACATTGCGCGCATCTTCGAAGCCGGCACGACCCAGGACGGTCGCCCCTGGTTCGCGATGGAGCTGGTGCACGGCAAGCCGATCACGCAGCACTGCGACGAGGGCGAGCTGCCCCTGCGGGCGCGGCTCGAGCTCTTCGCCCTGGTGGCGGACGCGGTCCATCACGCGCACCAGCGCGCACTCCTGCACCGCGACCTGAAGCCGTCCAACGTCCTCGTCGACGTGCATGGCGCGCCGCGCGTGATCGACTTCGGCG
>JAJFFA010000070.1 GCA_021776885.1 Planctomycetota bacterium | reverse complement strand
CCGCGCGGGCGCCGAGCTGATCAACTACCTCGTGCCCCAGGCCGTGGCGCGCAATGTCGACATCGTCGCCTTCGGCAGCGTCGACCTGGGCGCCGGGCCGCGCGAGCTGCGCTGGGCCTGGGAGCGCGCCAGCGGCCTGTTCCGGGCCGAGGACTCGAGCGTCGCGCTGCAGCCCGCGGGCTTCTTCGTCGACCAGGCCCGTGCCGGCCACTCGAACCTGATCCTGGGCCTGCCGGTGGGCATGGGCGAGCGCTTCGGCATCGACTTCGACGCGGACGACCTGCTCAACCTGGACGAGACCGCCCTGGGCACGGACCCGGAGGACGCCGACTCGGACGGCGACGGGGACAGTGACGGCCACGAGGTCGCCAACGGCGGCGACCCCATGAACCCCGGCGTGCAGTCGAACGACACCAACCCGCCGAGCATCGAGAACCTGCGCGTCGTGTACGTCACGACGCGCGTGGCCAAGATCCTGTTCGACACGCCGGAGCCGACGCGCTTCGACGCGGACTGGGTCGGCGGCCAGGCCAGCGGCAGCGTCTCGAGCTCCCTGTTCGAGAAGACCCACAGCGTGCTCCTGCGCGACCTGCGACCCAACCGCCTGCACACCGTGACGATCACGGCCATCGACGAGGGCGGGAACAGCGCCGCCCTGGACGTGCCCGGTGGCGTGGCGACGAACCAGGTGGTGTTCCCCTTCGACGTGGTGCTGCGCGCCGCCAGCGTGACCACCGTGCAGGACTCCGCAGGGACCCTGCAGCTGTCGGTGACGGGCAACGCGCGCCGCAAGGGCATCGCGGCCTTCGCCTCGGGCATCCAGATCCGGGCCCGGGTCTTCGTCAACGGCGCCCTGACCCAGGCCAACGCCCAGAGCAGCGTGTCGGGCGGCAACGGCTCGATGACCCTCGACGTCATCGAGGACGGCCTGGCCCCCGGCGACGTGGTCTCCATCGTCGTGGACGCCCTGTTCGACACGGGCAACAACACGGCCATCCTCTGGAGCATGCCCGACACCCTCCCCGAGAACCGTGAGTTCCACGTCGCCTACACCAGCACCGGACCCTGAAGCGACGCGGGTCGTCGTCCACGACGGCCCGGCAGCCTTCCTGACCGCGGCCGGCCCCGTGCTGGCCGCGGACGAGCTGCGCAACGGCAAGCTCCAGGGCATCGCCGAGATGAGCCGCGATGGCGTCTCCTTCGGGGACGCCCCGCCCTGGTTCGGCAGCGTGGAGCGGGGCACTGCCGTGCTCGCTGCGGTGCTGCGCACTCCGCCCCGCCCCCTGACCTTCACGGAGCTCTCGCCCGCAGCCCTCGATGTCCTGGTCGAGCACTGTGCGACCCAGGACCGCGAGCTGCCCGGGGTCCTGGCCTGCTCCGACGGGGCGGAGGGCTTCGCACGACGCTGGTCCGAGCGCACGGGCTCGAAGGTCGAGCTGCACGCCGCCCTGTGCCTGCAGCGCCTCGAGCGGGTGAACCCGCTGCCCAAGAGCTCCGGGAGCATGCGCCTCGCGGGCCCGGACGACCTCGAGCTGTGCCGCGAGTGGCGTCGGCGCTTCGCCATCGACTGCCACGTACCGGGAGCCGAGAGCGCCCCCGCGCCGGAGTCCATCCCCGAGCTCGACCTCGGGCGCCAGTACCTGTGGCAGGTGCAGGGCGAGCCCGTCTGCATGGCCAGCTGGACCCGCCCCACCCGGACCGGCGTCTGCATCTCCTGGGTCTACACCCCGGAGCCGCAGCGCGGGCACGGCTACGCCAGCTCCCTGGTCGCGCGCCTGAGCCAGGAGCGCCTGGACGCGGGCCGCGCGTTCTGCTGCCTCTACACCGACCTGGCGAACCCGACCTCGAACGGTATCTACCAGCGCATCGGCTACGAGCCCGTGGCGCGCTTCGGGCAGTGGGTCTTCGACGCCTGACGCCGCCGCTTCGGGCTAGAAGTCGAAGCGCAGCCCCACCAGCAGCGAGCTGTTGTTCGGGAAGAAGTCGAACAGGCTCTCGCCCGTTCCCGGCGGGTCGAACAGCTGCAACTGCACGCGCAGCTTGAGGTCCTCGTGCAGGGCCCGCAGCTGGCGCTCGAACAGCCCCTCGAAGATCGACTCGTGGGAGCGCCGGTCCCACAGTCCGCGCAGCTCGACGGAGCTGCGCGCGAAGTCGTTCGCCTCCCAGAAGACGCGCGCGATCCAGTCCGAGCGGAAGGGGCGCAGGCGCGCCGCCGGGTCGCCGGCCCCGTTCTCGCCGGCGTACTCGAGGGTCAGGGTCAGCTGGTCGGCGTCGGCCAGGACACCGTCGAACAGGCGATCGACCCCCAGCACCCAGGCCAGGTGGTCGTCGGGGGCGGCCTGGGGCGCGTCGTCGAAGCTGAAGAGGTCGCGGTAGACGACCTCGAGCTTCAGGGTCAGGGTCGAGAGGAAGTGTCCGAGGACGTCCTCGTTGGGCACGGCGCGCAGGCCACCGCCGTAGCTGGCGGCACCGTGGTAGACCGGCACCAGCCCCGCGGCGAGGGGCATCAGGTTGGGGAAGCGGTCCGGGCCGCGGGCCGCGAGCAGCTGCAGGTCCGCGTTGAAGGGGGCCGTGTTGAGGGTGCTCTGGTAGCGCAGGGCGTAGAGCCCGCGCTCGGCCCCCCCGGGCTGGAAGCCCGCGTCCTCGTCGAAGGCTGCGCTCTCTGTCCCGAAGGCGAAGCGATCGTCCTGAGTCGGAAAGCGCGTGGGGCGGAAGACGGGCAGGGCGTAGAGCGAGAGGGTCGGCTCACCGAAGGTCTCTCCCCCACCCCACAGGCCGCGCAGCCGCAGGCCCAGCTCGCCCAGGCGCTCGGCGTCCAGGAAGTCGGTCGCGAAGTCGCGGCGGTTGATCACGTCGATCGGGTTGAACGTGTCGACGATGCCCCAGTTCTCGACCATCTGGCCCGCGCGCAGGTCCCAGCCGTCGCCGCGCTGCTCGACCCAGGCCTCGAAGGGCTCGAAGCGCGAGAGGTCGCCGTCGAGGGCGTCCGCGTAGACCCGCGGGCGGAAGTACCCGCCGCTGTCCTCACTGAAGCGGAAGGAGAGCTCGAGCTCGGCCGCGAAGCGCAGCTGCTCGTCCTTCT
This sequence comes from Planctomycetota bacterium, assembly GCA_021776885.1. Taxonomy (GTDB): domain Bacteria; phylum Planctomycetota; class UBA1135; order UBA1135; genus JAJFFA01. The sequence goes on along the minus strand of JAJFFA010000070.1, from coordinate 5,192 downwards.
TGTCCCCGCCGCGGTCACGCAGGAAGACCCGCGGCCGCAGCTCGAAGAAGCCCTTCCAGTCGCTCAGGCTCGACGCCTCCTCGCCGGCGGCGACGGGCGCCTGGCCCAGGATCAGGGCATCCAGCTCGTCGTCGAGGAACAGGTCCAGGTCGTCCTCGTCCTGGCCCGCCGCACTCGCGGCCAGGAGGCAGACCAGGACCCAGCGCGCCGACGAGGTTCGCGCCAGGCGTTCGTTCACTGAAACGCCTGGGTCGTGAAGTTCGAGTCGCTCAGGTTCGCCCGCGCCTCGCCCGTGCGCGAGCTCTTGTAGCGCGACAGGTCCAGGTAGACCTTGGCGCTGTCGAGGGTCGTGCGCTTGCCGGTCTGGTGGTTCGCCATCTCGATCGAAACGGCGCGCCAGAAGCGGCCGTGGTGCAGGGTCCAGGCGGAGGAGTCCCAGGTCTTCAGCTTGCGCTCGGCACGGTCCCAGTACTCGATGCGCTCGCGCCGCCAGTGGTCGCGGTGGTAGGAGACCACGATGCGTGAGTAGCCGCTGTCCGCGTCCCTGGGCCGGGCCTCCACACGATAGACCGGCTGCGGCTCCTCGCCCTCGCGCTCGAGCTCGGCCTGCTCCAGGAAGCGCCAGGTGTACTCGGCGATCTCGAGGTTCGAGAGGTCCTCGTAGGTGAACTCGGTGCCCTGGAAGCTGGCCGTCTTGTTCGCCCCCGAGATGCGCCGCACGCGCTTGTTCGCGGGCAGGTAGAGCCAGTTGTCGTCCGAGTCCTGGGCGTGCTCGTGGGTCAGGGCAGCCACGCCCTTGATCTCCGCGGGCGTCAGGAAGCGCACCAGGATCTTGTCCCCGTCGACGGCCCCCTCGAGGACCATGCGCGTGAAGCTGCGCTCGACCGAGTCGCCCGCGGCGGAGTACAGGGTCATGCGTCCCTGGGAGACCTCGTCCTTCCAGCCCTGGTCACGCAGGTCGGCGTAGCTCGCCAGGGCCGTGCCATGGGCGACGGGATCCTCGGTGTCGAAGGACGGAACCGGCGGGATCGGCACGCCGCTCTCGTGCTCCTGGGCGGGGAAGGCGAAGCTCAGGCACAGGGCGAGGGCGCAGGGCATCAGGATCGAGGTCTTCATTGGAGTGCAGGCTCGAGGGAAGCGGAGGCTGTCGGTGCGGACGCGTCGGGCGTGTCTGTCTCGGGCGAATCGTGAAAGACCAGGCTGAGCACCGCCGGTGTGACGACGATGTCCGCGACCCAGGCCAGGGCGACCATGGCCGCGGCCAGGGTGCCCATCATGTAGTTGGGTGAGAAGTCGCTCAGCACCAGAGTCCCGAAGCCCAGGACCAGGATGACCGACGTGAAGGTGATCGCGGTTCCGGTGGTCTCGAAGACGTAGCGGAACGAGTGTTCCAGCCCCAGGCCCTGGCGTCGAGCGCGCACGAACTTGGTGAAGAAGTGCAGCGTGTCGTCCACGCAGACCCCCAGGGCGACGGAGGCCACGAAGATCGCCGGGGCGTCCAGGGGCCTGCCCAGGAGTCCGAAGACGGACAGCGGCATCATGATCGGCAGCACGTTGGGGATGATGCTGACCAGGGCCAGGCGCAGGGAGCGGAAGATCGTTCCGATCAAGAGCGTGATCAGGGTCAGGGCGATCGCCATCGACTGCACGAAGCCGACGGTGAAGATGCGGTTGGTGCGGGCGAAGAGCATCATCTTGCCCGACAGGTCGACGTCCGCGAGCACCGCTCCCTGGGCCTCCCGCGTGCCGCGCAAGTCCGCGGCGTGGACCACGCGCATGGACAGGCCCGGGAACTCGTCGCGTCCGATCTCGGCCACGCGCCGCACGGCGTCCAGGGTGACCTCGCTCGGCGACTGCTCCAGGCGCCCCTGCATGCGGAAGCGCGTGCGGTCCATGGAGACCTGGGTCGACAGGTTCTCCCCGGGCTTGGCCCCGTTCTCGTACTGCAGGTAGTACTGCGCCGCCAGGGTCGAGGCGTCCTGGGCCGGGACGAGCAGCCACTCCTCGGTCCACTCGTCGTACTCGAGGCTCTCCTGGCGCTGCGCGGCGGGCACGTCCTCTTCGGCGGGCACGCGGTAGAAGCGGCCGCTGTTGTCGTTCTGCACCTGGTGCATGCGGCGCAGGATGTCCAGCGGGCTGGTCAGGTCGGTCAGGACCGCGAGGGCGGAGCCGGGCTCGGCCATCTCCTGCCGCAGGCGTGCCTCGAAGGCGTCCACCTCGCGCAGGAAGTCCGCCGAGACCGCGATACGCGCCCCCTGGAAGGCGGCCTCCTCTTGGCTGAGGGTCGTGAGCTCGGCCTGGGCAGCGGCGTCGAGGGGCTCGAACTCGGCCTCGCCCGCGGCCGCTCCGGCGCGGCGCAGGCGCAGGCGGGCGAGACGTGCCGCGTCGTCCTCGCTCCAGGCGGGGCGCTCCACGCGCACGCCGTCGAAGACGATCTCGAAGTCGCCCACGCCCCCCATGCGCGCCTCGATCCAGTTGAAGTCGCTCATCACCGGATTGTCGTCCGGGAACATTGCGCGGAAGTCCGAGTCGATGCGCAGGTGGACCAGGCCCCAGATCGAGACGACCAGGGCCAGGCCCGAGCCGATCAGGATGCCGCGCCGCGAGCGCAGCACGAAGCGCGACAGGCGCGCCTCCCAGCCGCGCTCCAGCGCCCCCTCTTCCAGCTCGGGCGCCGTGCGCCCGCGGTGCGGCACGAGGGACAGGGCGGCGGGCACGACACTCATCGACAAGGCCCAGGCCAGGAGCGCGCCGAAGCCGGCCGTGTAGCCCAGCATGCGCACGGGAATCATCTCGCTGATCGTCAGCGAGTAGAAGCCCACCGCCGTGGTCACCGAGGTCAGGAAGACGGGCAGGGCGTTGCGCCTGAGCACCTCGATGATCAGCTCGCTGCGCTCGGCGTAGCGCCCGCGCAGCTTCTGCCAGGAGGCCAGCAGGTGGATCGCGTCGGCGATGCTGACCGCGGTCAGCATGTTGGGCGAGACCATGGTCAGGTTGTTGATCAGGTCACCCTTCAGGAACGCGGCCCCGAGCATGCCGGCCACCGCGCAGAGCACGATCGTGAGCGGCACCAGGGTGCCGGCGATGCTGCGGAAGACGAGCGCCAGGAGCACGGCGATGGCCAGCATCATCAGGCCCATGTACTTCGAGTCGGACATGCCGACCGTCTCGAAGTTGCGCTCGAAGAGCGGCGTGCCGCCGACGTGGAACACGTGCGGGCTGCGCGGCTCGGGTCGGAAGCTGGCGGGGGCCTCGAGGGGCTGGCTCGGGTCCGAGAGGTCGACGTAGCCCCCCTTGCCCCCCTTGCCCCCCTTGCCATCGGGCTCGTACTCGAAGTACTTGCGCAGAACGCGCCCCTCGGCACCCGCCATGAAGTTCTTGTTCGGGTTGCGCAGCTCGACCGCCGCGGCATCGCGCTCGGTCCCCTGCGGCAGCGTGTCGATCCAGGCCTCGAGCTGCGCGTAGCCCGGAGCGCGTGGGGCCAGCCCGCTCTCGACCCGCAGGACGTGCTCGATCCCGCGCAGGGCCGCGCGCTGGGCCTGGACGGCGTAGAGCGCCGGGGCGACGTCGTGCTCGCCGGACCCGGGCTCGAAGGCCGCGGCCAGGACGTCCGCGTCGACCCGCGGCCGCAGGACCTGCACCTGCAGCGCCGTGGTCGTGCCGCTATCGTTGATGATGGTCCCCAGCAGCAGGGGCTCGCCGATGTGGTCGGCGAGCACCGCCCCCGGTCCCAGCACGCGGCGCACCGACTCCTCCCCGACCCGCGCCGCCGCACGCTGGGCACCGAGCACGGCGATCATGCGCTCGACCAGGTCGCGCTCGGAGAGCTGCCCGGGGTCCCCCTCGACCAGGTCGGAGATCAGGAGCCCGCGCTCCTGTGTCGCTCCGTCGCCGATCGTGCCGTAGCGAATCCAGGGACTGCGCGTCAGGCTGCGCACGTGGCGCACGCCGGGGATGGTCAGGAGCTCGTCGGTCAGGCGCGCGATGGTCGCCAGGTGCTCCCGGGCGAAGACACCGAAGCGTCGGGTCTCCTCGTCGCTGGCGTCGGTCGGCACCTCGAAGGTGACCATGACGTAGTCCTCGGCAACGAAGCGCTCCTCGATCTGGTGGAAGGCCTGTACGACCTCGTCGTCGGCACCGAACCAGAGGTCCATGCGCGGGTCGAAGACCAGGGGCGTGACCCCGCCGGCACCGTTTGAGGTGTCCCCGAGCCCGGCCATGCGCGTGCTGAAGTCAGCCACGCGGCGGCCGCCGAGGAGCGCCAGGGAGGTGACGACGGCGAGCGAGCCGATGGCCAGCACGAAGCGGTGGCGGAACAGGGAGCGGGCAACACGAAGCTCGGAGGTCATGGTGGGTCTCTTCCCGACTCGGCGGGAGTCGGCGGGGCTCAGCGGAGCTCGAGGTAGGTTCGCTCCAGCTGGGCGCGGATCGCGTCCCAGGTCCCGGAGCCCAGGGTGCGGGCGAGGACGCGGCCCCCCTGGAGGGTGGCGCAGAGGTTCCAGGCGGACTCCTCGGGGCTGCCGTCGAAGAACAGCTCACCCGCCTCGCGCCCACGGCGCAGGAGGTCCGCCTGCCAGGTATGCATGCGCAGCGTCAGCTCACGGGTGGCCTCGCGCAGGGCCGGGGGGAAGTTCTGCAGGTCGGCCTGCAGGGCTCCCAGGGGGCAAATGCGCTCCTCACAGCCCTCCATCACCTGCTCCCCGGCGGCCAGCATCGCGCGAAACTCGTCCGCGACCGTGGGATTGGCCGAGCGGATCTCTTTGGCCATGGAATCCATCATCCCCTGATACTGGCCGACCAGAGCCAGCCCGAGGGCTTCCTTGGTCGGATAGTGGTGATGAATCGAGGGCTTCGACAGGTCGAGCCGGCTCGAGAGGTCCTGATAGCTGAAGCCCGAGTAGCCCTGGGTCTGCATCAGGTCCCGGGCCACGGCCAGGATCTCTTCCTTGCGGGGAGAGGAGCTCATGGGCAAACCATTCGACTAGTTGGTAGGGATGTCGAGGAGAACCCGCCACATTTCTGGGCTCCCCTCTCCCGAGCGCTGCCCGGCCACCCCCTTTCTGCTTGTCCGCGCCTCGGCCAGCAGCCGATCTATCCGCTGGCCCCATGTCCGCCCCGCTCCTCGAAGACGCTGCGCCGCCCCCCAGCGCAGCCGGCGCCGCCGAAGCCGCCGCCGCCGCCCACCCGGGCAG
>JAJFFA010000690.1 GCA_021776885.1 Planctomycetota bacterium | reverse complement strand
TCGAGCAGCAGGCGCAGGCCCTCGACGTCCTCGCGCTCGAGGCGATCGACCAGGGCGCCGTTCAGCTCCCACGCCGGCGGCCCCAGGGGCAGGATCGCGCGCAGGCCGTCGAGCCCGTCCAGGCGCGCTGCGTCCGCCAGCACCGCGGTGTTCCAGAGGAACTCCGAGCGCCCGGCTCCGGCCTCGATCAGGAGCTGCACCAGCTCGACGCTCTGGACCAGGGCCATCGCGCCCGAGAGCACCGTGCGCCGCCCCTGGACCAGATGCGCATCGAAGCCCGAGTCCGTCGCGTCCGCGCCCAGCTCGAGCAGCCGGCGCGCGATGGCCAGGCGCGCCGCGGGTCGCGGATCGGCCAGGGCCAGGCGCGAGCAGCAGAGGTAGCAGAGGGGCGTCCACTCGCTGCCCTGCGCCGCGCTCGTGGCCCGCTGACGCGGCCCTTCGCCCTCCCCCTCGAGCAGGGCCAGGGCAGCGTCCTCGTCGGCCAGGGCGCAGGCCGCGTGCAGCGAGCCGCGCACGAGGCCAGGGTCCGCTGCGACCAGGGCCTGGCAGCGCGCGCGGTCAGCGCCGCGGGCCGCCTCGAGCAAGAGCTCGAGGCGCTGCGCGGCGTCGGCCAGGCGCGCCTCGAGGGCGTGCTTCATGCGCGGCCAGCTCGGGTAGCCGGCCTCGCGCGCCACGACCACCTGAGCTTCGCTCAGGGTCAGACGCGCGGCCAGGACCTCCTCGACGCTGGCTCCCGCGGCGCGCGCGAGGTGCTGCGCGACGCGCTGCGCTGCGGCGGCGTCCCCGGCGCGCTGCTGCTTGACGAGGTCCTTGGCGCGCTTGCGCTGCTGGCCCAGGTGCAGGGCGTCCGGCGAGGGAACGGAACGAGACTCTTGGCGAGGTTCAGACATGCGACCACCTTCCGTTGTGGGCTCGATGAGCCCTGGGTCCGGGGTCCGCTCACACCGGACGGAAAGAGGTCGTCCAAGACGACGATCACGGGTTGTCGACACTCGAGATGGGCGCTGCCCTTCCCGCGGACCGGGTGCGCTCCCGAAGCGCAGCTCCATGGTAGCCGTGGGAGTCGGGGCTCGCCAGCCCGGCAGCGGCCCGCGCAGGGCGCTATGGTGCGGCCCATGAGCGCCGGCCGGGACGACCAGTACGAGACCCTCGCCGGCGAGGGCCGCGGCGAGCTGGAGCTGATCAAGGGCTCACGCTTCCTGGCCCGGCTGGCGCCCGTCGACAACGAGGACGAGGCCGCGGCCTTCCTCGAGCGCGTACGCGCCGAGTTCAAGGACGCGAGCCACCACTGCTGGGCCTGGCGCCTGGGTCACCCGAGCCCGCGCTTCCGCAGCGCGGACGACGGCGAGCCCTCGGGCTCCGCCGGGCGCCCGATCCTGGCCCAGCTCGAGGGCCACGACCTCTCCGACCTGGCCGTCGTCGTCGTGCGCTGGTTCGGCGGCACGAAGCTCGGCGTGGGCGGCTTGATGCGCGCCTACGGCGGCGCCGCCGGCCACGCCCTCGACCGGGCGGCGCGGCGCACGGTGTTGATCCGCACGCGGCTCGAGGTCGAGCACCCCTACGCCTGCGAGGGCGCCGTCCAGGGTCTGCTCGCCGCGCGCTCCCTGGTGCCCGTCGACCCGCGCTACGGCGAGCACGTCGCCTTTGCCGTCGAGGTCGTCGAGCGCGACGTCGAGGACTTCACCCGCGAGCTCGCCGACCGCACGGCCGGGCGCGCGCGGGTGCAGCGCGGCTGACGCGGATCACTCGGGCGCGTCGTCGGGGGTCGCGCCCGCGTGCGGAGCGACGGGGGGCGGCGCAGCGATGCGTCCCATGATCTCGAAGCTCGGCTCCTCGGGCGGCGCATCAGCGTCCGGGTTCGCGCAAGCGTCGGCGTCGCCATCCGTGCCGATGTCAGACGGAAAGGCCACGTCGCCTAGCTCTTCGAAGCCCACGGGGAGCTCGACCTCGCCCAGCAGTTCCGGTGCGCCGACCTGCGGGTCCGCGCAGGGAACACCGTCGTTCGGTTGCCAGTTCGGTCCGACCACGCCCATGGGCGAGCCCTCCTGTCCTCCGCCCGGGGACTCGAGGCCTCCGCTGTGACCCAGGGGCAGCGCGTCGCGGCATGCCGCCAGGAGTCCCGCGCCCGCAGCGAGGGCCCAGGTGGCCAGGCGCCCGACGCCCTTCGGGGCCGTGACGGGGCGTGCGTCGTCCGCGCAGGAGGAGTCCAGGTACACCGGGGCGCCGCTCGAGTCCTGCACGATGCGCATGCACACGCGGCCGCCGTCGGCCCCTTTGACCAGCCCCTCGGCCTCGCGGCGGGTCAGGCCCGCGCTGTTGTGCACGTGCAGGCTGCACTCGGAGCAGAAGCGCTTGCGCTCGTCCCCCAGGAGTTCGTCCCAGCTCTTGGGGCAGGGGGTCTGGATCTTCAGGTCGGGCTCGGCGTCGCTCATGGTGGTTCCTCTCGGGTCCTCTTTCGTCCGTTCAGTCACCAGGACGGAGCCCCCGGGGGCTTTCTTGGATTTTCCAGCGAGAGCGCCGTCAGACTCGCCCTGAACGCTCGCCAGGGCGCCGCGGCCCCCCTTGGTGCGCCGGCGCGGCCAGCGCTACCCTGTGGGGCCGCACCCGCCCCGCATCCCGACTGGAAGGACCCTTCCCATGTTCAGCATCGACGAGTTCAAGCAGGCCGCCTCCGAAGAGATCCGCGTCCTGCGTCACCTGGCCGGCAAGGTCGACGCGGCCCAGCTCGACTGGCGCCCCTCCCCCGCCCAGCGCACGATCCAGGAGACGATGCAGTACCTGGCCTTCTGCGTCGCCGGTCCGGCCAAGGCCCTGGTCGCGGGCGACTGGAGCCAGGCCGGGGCCCAGATCGAGTCCTTCGCCGGCCTCTCGGCGGACGGCTTCAAGAGCGCACTCGACGCCCAGGAGAAGGAGTTGCACGGCGTCCTCGACAGCATTCCGGCCGCGGACCTGGGCGGGCGCCAGGTGGAGCTGCCCTGGGGCGTCTCGACCTCCCTCGGGGACGCGCTGTACGGCACGAGCCTGCGCTTCCTGACGGCCTACCGCATGCAGCTCTTTCTGTTCATCAAGGCCAGCGGGCAGGCCGACCTCTCGACCCACGACGCGTGGCTGGGCATGGACAAGCCCACGGAGGTCAAGGCGTGACCCTCGCCGGGCTGTGGCTCCCGATCCTGGCCTCGAGCGCGGCGGTGTTCTTCGCCTCGTTCCTGGTCTGGATGGTGCTGCCCCATCACCGCAACGACTGGAGCCGCGTCCCGGACGAGGACGCCCTGCTCGAGCACCTTCGCACTCAAGGGATCGGGCAGGGAAACTACTCCTTCCCCCACTGCAACGACCCCAAGGTGATGCAGTCCCCCGAGTTCCAGGCCCGCTGGGAGCAGAACCCGACGGGCTTCCTCACGCTGCGCCGCGCGGGCAAGTTTTCCATGGGGCGCGAGCTCGGGCAGTGGGCGATCTACACCCTGGCCATCAGCGTCTGCGTGGCCTACGTGGTCAGCCGCACGGTCGGCGCGGACGCCGCGGCGGCCGCGGGCGAGCACGCCTACCTGAGCGTCTTCCGCGTCGCGGGCACCACCGCCTTCCTGGCCTACAGCGCCGCCGTGATCCCCCAGGCGATCTGGAAGAGCCTGCGCTGGTCGACGGTCTGGAAGGAGGTCGCGGACGGCCTCGGCTACGCGCTCCTGACCGCCGGCTTCTTCGGCTGGCTGGCGTAGAGCCCGGTTTGGCGTAGAGCCCGGTTT
>JAJFFA010000689.1 GCA_021776885.1 Planctomycetota bacterium | reverse complement strand
AGGATTGCGGCTGGCGCGCTCGGCGATCGAGTGCGCCGCGGTGCCGCGCGTGGCGGCCTCGACCCTCACGTCCGAGGAGCTGGCCGAGGTCCTGGCGACGGGCTGGGAGCGCCTGGGGCTCGTGCTCGAGGAGCTGCACGCGCGCCGCCGCGAGATGGACGCGGCGCGCCAGAGCGCCCTCTCCTGGCGCGTGCCCGGGCTCGTCGCCCGCGCCCGCCGCTGGCCGGCGCCGACGGACAGCGGAGGTGAGGCATGAGCGGCGAGACGCCCAGGGTGAGCTGCGTCATCCCGGCCCTCGACGACCGCGCGCTCCTGGCGCGCAGCCTGCCGCCCCTCGAGGCGGAGCTGCGCCGGCGCGCCGGCGGCGACGAGCTGCTCGTGGTCGACGACACCGGCAGCGGTCGGCTGGCCGAGTGGCTCGCGGCCGAGCATCCGCGGGTGCGGCGCCTGGTGCTCGAGCGCAACGTCGGCTTCGCCCGCGCCCTCGACGCCGGTGTGCTGGCCTCCGAGGGCGAGCTGATCTTCGCCATGAACCCCGACGTGGTCGTGCGCCCGGGCTTCCTCGAGCCCCTGGTGCGCGCCCTCGCCGCCGCGGACGTGGCCCTCGCCTCACCGCGCGTCCTGCTGGCGGGGGACGCGCAGCGGCCCGAGTCCTTGAACGCCCTGCGCCTCACGGACGGCGCCCTGCGTGTCGAGGCCCTCGACCCGCGCGGCGCCAGCGAGGGCTCGCGCCCGATTCCCTTCGCCATCGGGGGCGCCTGCCTCGCGCGCCGCGCGCTCTTCGTCGAGCAGGGCTTCGACGCCCTCTTCGCGCCCTTCTACTGGGAGGACGTCGACCTGTGCCTGCGGGCCTGGGGGCGGGGCGAGCGGGTGCTCGAGGTGCCCGAGTCGGTGGTCGAGCACCACCATCGCGGGACCATCGGGCGCGTGGTGCCTGAGCACCTGACCCGGGCGGCGATCGAGCGCGGCAGGCGCCTGGTCCTGTGGAAGCACGCGCCCGCGGCGGATGCCCAGGACCTGTTCTCGAGCGTGACCCGGGATGCCGTGGACGCGGCGCTGCGCGGGGAGCGCGAGCAGCTCATGCACCTGGCCCTGGCCCTCGACGAGCTCGAAGCGCTCGCGCGCTCGCGGGGGACTCTGGCGTCCGACCGGCGCTCCCTGGACGAGATCCTCGCGGCTTCGGACTGCGGCCTGGCGGCCGCGCCTGCGCGGGCCGAGGGGCTCAGCCGCCCGGGGTGAACGAGACCGCGTTCGAGGCCTCGCGCTGGCCGGGCGTGCCGCGCCACCAGACCTGGAAGTAGAGCGTGGTCCCGGCCGCCGGGGCAGGGAAGTTCCCGCTCCAGGCGCCGCTCGCGTCCGTGAAGATGGGGATGCGCTGCTCGGGCTCGGGGACGAGGGTGCCGCCCGCGATCGGCTCGCAGCGCGGTCGTGCGCCGACGACGAGGAGGGCCGGGCGAGAGGGCCGAGCGCGGGTCAGGGACAGGTCGAGGGGACTGCCCGGGCCCCCCGCTCCAGGCCCGCCGCCCACCAGCTCGGCGGGCGTCCCGGCAGCGGAGAGCGCACCACCGAGGTCGGCCCAGAGCTCTGCCGCGGCGCTGAAGCGCACCCAGAGCGCGGCCGCGCCGGGGTCGAGGCCGGCCGCAGCCAGGGCCGCGCCGCTGCAAGGCGCGGGGTCGTGGAAGGACAGGCCGCCATGGGTCAGCACCTCGCCCCCCGGCGCCGCTCCCCCGAAGGGCGTCGCACGCAAGGTGCTGACGCGCGCCACGGCTCTGTAGCGGTGACCGGGCTCGAGGGGCGCGTCGAAGCGGTAGGCGTTGCGCTGGTTCCGGGCGAAGGGCGAGGGGTCGAAGAGGGTGGCGGGGACGGGGCGCGGGGCGCCAGGTTGGGTCACGTCCCAGAGGGCGAGGGGGGCGCTACAGGCGGGGGAGCCCGTGTCCAGGAGTCCGTCGAGGATCAGCTCGCGCACGCGCAGCGCCGGAGTGCCCTGGGGCAGCTCGAAGTCGACGCCAACATGCCAGTCCGGGCCCTGAGCCGGAGTGCTGGGCGGCAGCGGGAGGGCCAGCTCGGTGTAGCCCGGGCCGCCCCCGGTGCAGAGCAGTCGCCGACCGCTCGCGGCCACCGCTGCGAAGCGGCAGCCGTCGCGCTCGACCCGACCTCCACGGAAGACGCACAGCTCGCGCTGGGCGAGCTGCGCCAGATCGATGTCGCCCAGGGCCGGGTTGACGCGCCGGTCGACGCGTACGATGCCGAGCCGCGGGTCCGAGGGAAAATCGACGCAGACGTCCAGGACCAGGTCGCGCTCGGGATCCTCGGGGAAGGGGTCGGGGGGCAGGGCGAAGTGCAGCACGTACTCGCTCTGGTTCAGGTAGCCGCCGCTGCTCGAGACGAAGCGCCGCCGCCGCAGTCCGGGTGTATCGCCGTGCACCAGGAGTTCGACGGAGGCGCCGTACTCGGTCTCGAGCCCGCGTGGTGCGCTGCTCGGCGGGTCGGGGTCGCGCACGACGCGCACGCGTAGGAAGCGACGCTGGTCGTCGGGGGTCGCCACGTCGTAGGTGGTGTTGACGTAGAAGCGTCCGAGGGAGCCCCAGTCGCCGAGCAGGCAATCGAGATCTCCGTCGAGATCCCAGTCGGCCCAGGCTGGCGTGGCGTGGGTGCCGTGCTGGACCGGGATGGCATGGCTGGCCAGGGCGTAGCCGGGGGCACCGGTCTCGATGCGCAGGTTCTTGCGCCACACCTCGCGCGTGGTCAAGTCGAGGTCTCCGTCCCCGTCCCAGTCGGCCTTCGAGAAGCCCAGACACATGCCCGCCTGGTGGTCCTCGACCTGGGCAACCGGCGCCAGCACGAAGCTGCCGTCGCCCTGGTTCTCGTAGATGCGCAGCCCATCGCCGCCGCAGTAGGCGACCAGCAAGTCGAAGTCGCCGTCCATGTCGTGGTCGAGCATGCCCAGCCCCTCGTCCAGGCGGTCGCGCAGCAGGATCCCGGAGTCGTCGGACAGGTCGAGGAAGCGCGGCCGGTCGCGCTTCGAGCGGTTCACATACAGGGTGCCGTTGCAGTACAGGTCGGTGTCTCCGTCGCCGTCCAGGTCGCACAGGTCCGTGCCCTCGGGCCGCTCGGTTCCCGGCGGGTTGTCGAGGCCTGCCTGGGCACTGACCTCGCTGAAACGGTAGGCGCCGCCCGGACCGCTCGGGCCGCGGTTCCAGAGGAAGAAGTTGCCCTGCCCCCCCATGCCGGCGCCGATCCAC
>JAJFFA010000688.1 GCA_021776885.1 Planctomycetota bacterium | reverse complement strand
GCGCCGAATGACTCTCACCACGGCCTGCTGGCCCGGGCTAGTTCGCGGGAGGTGCCACGCAGACCCTCAGCACGCGTCGATCGCTGGCTTCGAGCACCGCGAAGCGCACGTCGTCGTGCACGAAGCTCTCACCGGCCTTGGGGAAGTGACCCAGCTCCGAGAGCACGAAGCCACCCAGGGTCTCGTAGTCCTGCTCCTCGGGTATCTCGAGCCCGAGGGCCTCGTTGACCTCGCTGACGTGCAGGCCCGCGATCACCTCGACCTCGCCGTTCTCGCGCACGCGCATGGGCTCCGGCGCCTCCTCGTGCTCGTCCTGCATGTCGCCGACGATCTCGCCCATCACGTCGCCCAGGGTGACCAGTCCCGCGGTTCCACCGTACTCATCGAGCACGATGGCGATCTTCTGCTTCTGTGCCCGGAACTCGCTCAGGAGCTCCGAGAGGTCCTTCGTCTCCGGCACGAGGTAGGCCGGCCGCAGGAGCTCGTGCAAGGCAGGGCTGGCCAGGCGATCCTCGGACAGGGCCTTCACGATGCTCAGGGCGGTCACCGTGCCGATGATCGAGTCGATGCTCTCCCCGTAGATCGGGATGCGCGAGTGCCCGTGTTCCGCGAAGACGGCCAGGGCACCCTCGAGACCCGCCTCGAGGGACACGGCGTGGATCGATGTGCGCGGGGTCATCACCGCGGCCACGTCCACATCCCCGAACTCGATCACGTTCTCGATCAGCTCGCGCTCGGTCGAGTCGAGGTGCCCCACGCCGGCGTCCTCGATCACGCCGCGCAGGCCCTCGATCACGATTCGCGAGTCGTGGGAGCCCTCGCTCAGGCCGAGCAGGCGCAGCAGTGCGCGGCGCACGCGGTCCATCAGCCACACCAGCCCGGCGACCGGCAGCTGGAAGCCGTGGAAGGCAATCAGGGTGCGCGCGAGCAGGCGGCCCGCCCGGGCGCGGGCCAGGGCCGCGGGCAGGGACTCGGTGAACAGCAGCAGGGCCGGGGCGCCCAGGCCGAGGGTCAGGGCCAGGTCCGGCCAGCCCAGGGGGCGGTCACGGGCCAGCAGCCCGAGGAAGAGCACCACCGCGACCACGTCCATCGCGATCTTGAGGATCGCCGCGCTCGAGGCGAGGGCGTCCGCCCGCGCGAGCAGCTGCCGAACGCGCACCTGGCGCGGACCTGCAGGGACCCGAGCCACGACGCGCTCGGGATGGCTCGTCAGGAGCGCGGAGCGCAGGGCGGAGAACGTGGCCGAGAACGCGAGCGCCGCCACGATGCCGAGGACGGACGCGATCGGGCTCCCGACCCAGGTGGATGGGGGCAGGCTCCAGAAGGCGAGGGGAGCCAGGGAAGGTGGGCTGTGCAACGAGCTGGGGGCTGGGGCCGAGTGGGCGGGGGTCGCTGGGCAACCGCCGCGAGCGAAGACAATCCTAGCCGTCGCTATCGGAAGGCCTAGCGGCTGGCTGGAATCCCGGAGCTTCCCAAGAAGGTGCACCCTGCTACGTTCTCGGAACATTGGGCCGAGAAGGAGCGCCGCTGGCGCGCGCGCTCGATTCCTTCAAGTCCCTGCAGTTGCATGGTTTAGCATGCCTCGTGTGGCTGTTGGGTGTCGTCCCGGCACGCTCCGTGCACCTCGCCGTGCGTGCAGAACCTCCGCCTGACGCCCACGTCCGCGCCGCGCTCGGACTCGCCCGCTTCCCTCGCCCCGTCCGTGCGCGAGGTCCTCGAGTCCAGGGGGGTCGACCTCGAGCGGGTGGCCGCTGCGCCCAGCCCCGAGCGTGAGCTCGAGACCGTGCTCATGGCGCTCTTCCGTGACACCCGTCGCGACGACGCCTTCGAGGCGCTCTACCGCGCATCGCGACGCTCCCTCGCGGGCTGGGTGGTGCACCTCCTGGCCTCCCGTGGCCAGGACGACGACCCGGCCGAGATCCTGCAGGACACCTACGTCAACGTGTACCGCTACTCGAGCGGCTTCCGCGACGAGGGGGGCAACACCTTCCGGGGCTGGGCGCGCACCATTGCCGCCAATGTCGTACGGCGCGCGGCGATGCGGCGCTCGGCCCTGTCCCTCTCCGCCCTCCCGAGCGGACTGGACGAGCCCGAGGACGAGGCGGACGGCCCGGAGCGCACCCTGGATCTCGACGAGCAGCGCGCCTCCCTGCGACGCTCGTGGACCTTGCTCCTGATGCACTACGCCGCGGCCTGGAGCCGGCTCTCGGAGCGCGACCAGCACGCCCTCGAGCTGGTCGAGATCGAGGGGCTGGACTACCGCGCGGCGGCGGCGCGTCTGGGGGTCGGGAGCTCCAACATGAAGATGATCATGTTCCGCTCGCGCAAGCGCATCCGCGCCCACATGCAGGTCGCCATGGAGTCGTCCTGCCCGCAGCTCGTCCCCGCTGCGCCCCTGCCTGCCCGGGCCGCGGGTTGAAGCGCGGTTGACATCTGCGTGGCGCGTCGCGACAACCGCGGCATGGCCGCGGAACCCCAAGCGATCGATCTCCTGGTCGAGAACACCAGCGAGGTCGTCACCCCCGGCCCGAGGGCGTCGCCAGGCGACGACCCCAGCCGGGCCCGTGGCGGTGCAGACCTGGGCCGCGTGCTCGTCGTCGCGGACGGTGCCCTGGCCGTGGACGCCGGTCGCGTGCTGGAGGTCGGCCCGCGCCAGGAGCTGGTCCAGCGCTACGCCCCGCGGCAGCGCGTCGACGCCCGTGGCGGCACCCTGATTCCGGGGCTGGTCGACGCCCACACCCACCCGGTCTTCCACGGCACGCGCGAGGACGAGTTCGAGCAGCGCTGCCGCGGCGCGACCTACCTCGAGATCGCAGCCGCCGGGGGCGGCATCGCGTCGAGCCTGCGGGGTGTGCGCGAGAGCAGCAAGGAGGTCCTGCTGCGCGACCTGCTCCTGCGCCTGGATCGCTTCCTGGCCCTGGGCACGACGACCCTCGAAGCCAAGACGGGCTATGGACTCTCCCTCGACGACGAGCTCAAGTGCCTCGAGGTGATCGCGGCCGCGGACGCGGTCCACGCCGTGGACCTGGTGCCGACCTTCCTGGGCGCCCACGA
>JAJFFA010000687.1 GCA_021776885.1 Planctomycetota bacterium | reverse complement strand
CGCCGGTCAGGGTCTCGAGAACGATCTTGTCCTTCTTCTTCTTCTTGGACTTCTTGTCGTCGTCCTCGTCGTCCTTGTCCTTGTCCTCGTCCTCTTCGTCGTCCTTGTCCTTGTCCTCGTCGTCCTCGTCGGCTTCGGGCGCCGGCGGCTCCCAGGTCGCGATCTCTTCCTCGTACTTCTCCCACTTGGCCTTGTACTCGGCCGCCTTGGCCAGGACCTCGCGCACGTCCTTGCCCGACTCGGAGCGCACGTCCTCGGACCACTGCATGCGCAGGGCGGACGGAGAGGCGACGACCGAATCCTCGAAGTCGTCACCGGCCGGCTTGTAGGCCAGGGTGGGCTGGCCCTTACCCGCGTCGGCGCGCGAGGCCAGGAGCACGGTGGTCACACCGGCCTGGGCCACGCGCCGATCGGCGAAGTCCCCCGGCTCGGCCAGGCGCGAGAGGTCGAAGCGCGAGGAGAACCCCTTCTTCGAGCCCTCGAGGCCCAGATGTCCGTAGGCGTCGATCATGCCCGGCATGGCTGCCGCCGCGCGCACGACCGTCGCACCCCGCGGGTGAGCCACGCGCCGGCCGACCTCGACGATCTTGCCGTCGCGCATCAGCACCTGACCCGGCTCGAGCACCTCGCCGTCCCCCACGTGCAGCTCCGCGACCTCGATCAGGACCGCGTCTTCACTGTGGGACTTCCAGGCGACATCGCCGCCAACCCAGGTCGCAAGCACGTCGCTGCCGGACGAGAGCGGCGCTCCGGAGAGCACCACCAGGTCCGCGTCCTTGCCGACGGCCAGGCTGCCGACGCGGGCCGCGACGCCGAGAATGCCTGCCGGACCGAGGGTGATCGCGCGCAGCGCCTCGTCTTCGGTCATGCCACCGCGGCGCGCCAGGGCCGCTGCGAAGCGCAGGTCGCCGGCGTCCAGACCGTGGGGCGCGGCGATCGCCACGTTGACGCCAGCGTCCACCAGCCGCGAGGCGGTGTCGAGGCGCGGCCAGGCCGCGTCGCGTGACTTCCCGAAGTCGCTTCCGCTACGCCAGGGCAGGCGCACGATGACCGGAATCTCGGCCGCCGCCAGCTCCTTCGCGAGCTCGGCAGCACCCGTCGCGCCCTCGAGCACCAGGGGCAGGTCACGCTCCGCGAAGAAGCGAATCAGCGCGCGGATCTCGCCGGCGGACTCGGCCCCCATGCGCCACGGGCGTCCGGACTCGACCAGCTCGGCCAGGCCGGGACCGGCCTGCGTTCCGTACAGCTCTTCGAGCTCGGGGGTCGCGGCGCCGCTCAGGGCCAGGAGCTCGTTGAGCGCGACGATCGCGCCCATGGTCGTGCGCGGCAGCTGCGGCATGACCAGGCCCATGCCCACGTCGACCGTGGCCGGGACGGGCGGGTCCCAGTAGCCGGGTGTGTTGCGTGCCTCGGCGCTGATCGATCCGTGGATCGACGCGCTCCTGGCCAGCACGCGAGCATCCCGATCGGAGTCCGCGCCAGCCGTCTTGACCACCGCGCCCTGGCCCGCCACCAGCCGCCCGCGGGCGGGGGCGAGGTAGGTCGTGGTCACGCCGCCGGAGAGGGCCACGTGGTAGTCGGTGTAGGGGTCGAAGTTGTCGATCGCCAGGAGCCCGGGCTCCGCGGCGCGGCGTCCGCCGCGCGAGGAGCCGAAGGTGCTGTCGGCGGCGACCAGGCCGGGGATGACGACCGCGCTGTCGCCGTAGTCCACGACCCGCGCGCCCTTGGGAATCTCGACGTCCGTGCCGACGGCGACGATCTTGCCGTCGCGCATGAGCACCGTGCCGTTCTGGAGGGCCTCGCCCTCGAGCGTGTGGACGGTTCCGGCCTGGACCGCGACGTAGCCACCGCGACCGGGGCTGGCCGTCGCGGCGCTGGCCAGGAGCAGGGCCGCGGCGCAGCCGGCGGCGAGAGTGCGGGTAAGGCGGGGGGCCTTCATCACTTGTCTTCCTTCTCGTCGTCGTCGGACTCGTCGTCGTCTTCTTCGCCGTCGTCGTCGCCGTCTTCGTCGCCGTCTTCGGAGTCGCCCTCTTCACCGGGGCCCTCGTGCTCGTGCACGTCCCCGCCGGCGCCGTCCTCCATGCCCACCGGCATGGTGCCCTCGGGCTCGACGCCCTCGAGCAGGTGCTTGGCGCGCACGTCCTTGGAGCGGTCGTAGACCAGGTCGCCGCCGATCACGACGTACTCGACGAAGGACTGCACGCTGAGCGGGTCGCCCGAGAAGAGCACCACGCTGGCGTCCATGCCCGCCTCGAGCTTGCCGACGCGGTCACCGAGACCGAGCATCTCGGCCGGAGTCGTCGTCACCGCGGCGAGCGCCTCCTCGCGGGTGAAGCCGTGGGCGACACAGCGCGCCGCCTGGTACCAGAGCGAGCTGGCGCCGGAGCCTGCGGACTGCAGGGCCAGCTTGACGCCCTTCTCCTTGAAGACGGACGGCACGAAGGTCTCGACCTCCTCGCCCGTGACCGGGTTGCGCTCCGTGTGCATCAGGTTGGAGTCGAGCACGACCGGGCGCCCGGAGGCCGCGATCTCGTCCGCGGCCTTCCAGCAGGAGTTGTCGAGCACCAGGGCGGTCTTCTCCAGGAAGCCGTTGGCCTTCGCCACCTCGACCGCCAGGGAGACGTCCATCGGGCCGCCGCATTCGAACCAGACCGGGATGCGCCCCTCGACGACGTCGAGCAGCGCCTCGTGCTCCTCGGCGATCTCACCCCGCGGAACTTGCTCGAGGCCCTCGACCTTCCAGGTCGAGCCGCCCATCGCCTTGCCCTTGGCCTTCTCGCCGTCCAGCTCACGACCCTGGTACAGGGCCTCGCGGCGGGCGTAGTCCTTGCCGTCCTTCTTCTCCTGGACCAGGTCCTCGAGGTGGCGGCGCAGGTCGTCGAAGGCGCCCCGCAGGGCCTGGGCCTGGGTCGCGTGGGACTTGCCGCTCTTGGGCGAGGCCACCATCTTCAGGCCCGAGTCCGGGCGCACCAGCATCTGTTCGACGGTCATGCCGTGGGGCCGGACCACCATGCCCTGGCCGCCGACGACGCAGTTCTGGCCGTGCTGCACGTTGATCGTCGTGATCCCCGAGCGCAGGGCGTCCTCGAAGTAGAAGTTCACCGGGTCGATCGAGTCGCGCAGGTTCAGGAACGGGGTGACGTCGAGGTTCTCGTTCGAGCGGTCCATGCCGCGCGACGAGTGGGCCTCGACGAAGCCCGGGAAGGCGACCAGGTTCGGCACGTCGAGCACCTCGGCGTCCCAGGGCACCTCGACCTCGTCGGCCTTGCCGACGGCGGTGATGCGACCGCCCTCCATGACGATCACGCCGTTCTCCAGCTCGCTGCCCGGGGCGGTCATGATGCGACCGGCCTTGATCGCGTACTTCTCACCCGCGAAGGCGGGCGCCAGGGACAGGGCCAGTCCGAAAGCTGCGCAGCGGACGAGGAAGGGCTTGGTTTCGGGTTTCATCGCAAGGGACTCCAGATGATCGAGATCGAGGCGGATCGGGGCGCGCTTCGTTGTTCGTGAGAGGGGGGCATCAGCGCGGGTCGACGACGAGCTGGCCGTCGAGGACCACGCCGATGACGCGCGAAGTGGGTTGGAAGGGCTCGCCCGACCACAGAACCAGGTCGAGGTCCTTGCCGCTGGCGATGGTGCCGACACGACCCTCGATCCCGAGGATGCGCGCCGGGTTGGTGGTCACCGCGGCCAGGGCCTCGTCGAAGCTCAAGCCGCCGCGCATGGCCAGGCCCGCCTGAATCGAGAGCCGGTCCGTGTCGCGCACGCGACCGTGGCTCGAGAGGGCGACGGTCACACCGCGGTCGACCAGGGTCTTCGCCGTGTTGAAGGCCATGAAGGCGTTGTCCTGGGTGCGACCCGACTCGGGCATGGGCGGCAGCACCACGCTGGCCCCCGAGCGCACGACCAGGTCGGGCTCGGTCCAGGCCTCGGCTGCGGCGTCGATGATCAGGGTCATCTCGCCGAAGCCCTCGCGCTGCATCTCCTCCTTCAAGAACACCGCGGTGCGGATGTCCTGGGTGGCCCAGGCCTCGACGAAGAGCGGCAGCTCGCCAGCGAGGACGCGCTGCAGGACGCTCGCCCCCTCGAAGTCGTGCTCGGGGTTCGAGGTCGCGAGCCCGGCGTCGAAGAACGCCTTGCGCCACTCCCACTCGACACCCATGCGGGTCGTGGGCCGACGCTGATAGAAGTCCGTGGGCTGGCCGAAGGCGCGGTTGCCCGAGCTGGGCAGGGAGCCCATGCCGCCGGCGACCACGCACTCGTCCTTGACCAGGCGCGCGCTCAGCTGCGGGTCTCCGCCCGTCTTCAGGGCAACGCCCATGCCGCCGATCACGTTGCGCCCGAGGGGCGTGACGCCCGCCGTGGTGACGCCGCTGGCGAGCAGGCGCTGCCAGCGCGGATCGAAGAGGTCCAGGCCCTCCGAGGCGTGGCGCTGGGCCTGCACCTCGTTGGATTGTTCGACCGAGCGCAGCCCCACGTTCAGCCGCGCGCTGGCGTCGACCATCCCGGCCGTGATCGCTCCCACGCGGATGGCGTCCGAGTCATCGTCCGGGCGCTTGGCCGCGCCGATCGAGCGCAGGGCACCGTCACTGACGACGATGGCTCCGCCCTCGATGGAGTTGCCGGGCGAGGTCCAGATGCGCTCGGC
>JAJFFA010000686.1 GCA_021776885.1 Planctomycetota bacterium | reverse complement strand
GCGGCCTTCGCTTGTTCGGGCCGTGCGCGAAAGATAGCTTCCGAACGCCCGGGGCCCCTGCCGGACCCCTGGGAAGTCTTCCGACGTCCCACCCCGGGATCCCCCACAGCCCCCCCAGCAGAACGGGCAACGCAAGCTGAGCAGGCTCGGACGGTTCCTGTCCACGTCGATCGGGAAGAAGACGGTCATGGCCCTCTCGGGCCTGGGCCTGGTCGGGTTCGTGATCACACACCTGATCGGAAACCTCGCCCTGTACGCCGACGACGACGGCACGGCGTTCAACGAGTACGCCCACAAGCTCGAGTCCATCCCGGGCTTCGTGTGGATCGAGCTCGGCCTGGCGGCGGTCTTCGTGGTGCACATCGCCCTCGGCATCCGGCTCTTCGCCGAGAACCGCGAGGCGCGCCCCCAGGGCTACCGCACGCGGGCCACCAAGGGCTCACCCGGGCTCGCCAGCCGCTCGATGATCATCAGCGGGTCGGTGCTCCTCGTCTTCCTCGTAATCCACGTCAAGGACTTCCGCGTGGCCAAGCTGCTGGCCGACCCGGAGTCCTTCGACCTGGCGCTGACGGTCAAGGAGCGCCTGTCCACCCCAGGCGGCGCACTGATCTACCTGGTCGGCGTCGCCGCCCTCGGTCTGCACATGAGCCACGCCTTCCAGAGCGCGTTCCAGACCCTGGGCCTGAACCACCCCAAGTACACACCGCTGATCAAGGCCACCGGCCTGGGTCTGGCGGTGCTGCTCTTCCTGGGCTTCGCGTCCTTCCCGCTCTACTGCCTCTTCACCGCCTAGCCCGATGAGCACCCTCGACTCCAAGGTCCCGACGGGCCCCCTCGCCGAGCGCTGGACCAAGCACAAGTTCGACTTGCCCCTGGTCAACCCCGCCAACCGGCGCAAGTTCAAGGTGCTGGTCGTCGGCACCGGGCTGGCCGGCGGCTCTGCCGCCGCGACCCTGGCCGAGATGGGCTACGACGTCGAAGCCTTCTGCGTCCAGGACAGCGCGCGCCGCGCCCACTCGATCGCCGCCCAGGGCGGCGTCAACGCCGCCAAGAACTACAAGAACGACGGCGACAGCGTGCACCGTCTGTTCTACGACACGGTCAAGGGCGGTGACTTCCGCGCGCGGGAGTCGAACGTCCACCGTCTGGCCGAGGTCTCGAACCAGATCATCGACCAGTGCGCTGCCCAGGGCGTGCCCTTCGCTCGCGAGTACGGAGGCCTGCTCGACAACCGCTCCTTCGGCGGGGCCCAGGTCGCGCGCACGTTCTACGCCCGGGGCCAGACCGGCCAGCAGCTCCTGCTGGGGGCCTACGGCGCGATGATGCGTCAGGTCGGCGCGGGACGCCTCAAGATCCACGGCCGACGCGAGATGGTCGACCTGGTCGTGGTCGACGGGGTCGCCCGCGGGGTGATCACCCGCGACCTGGTCACGGGCGAGCTCGAGCGCTGGGCCGGCCACGCGGTGCTGCTCGCCACGGGCGGCTACGGCAACGTCTTCTACCTGTCGACGAACGCCAAGGCCTGCAACGTGAACGCGGCCTGGCGCTGCCACAAGCGCGGGGCCTACTTCGCGAATCCGTGCTTCACCCAGATCCACCCGACCTGCATCCCGGTCTCCGGCGACTACCAGTCGAAGCTGACCCTGATGAGCGAGAGCCTGCGCAACGACGGGCGCGTCTGGGTGCCCCTGCGCGGCGGCGACGACCGCCCGCCGGCGACGATTCCCGAGGCCGAGCGCGACTACTACCTCGAGCGCAAGTACCCGAGCTTCGGCAACCTGGTGCCGCGCGACGTCGCCTCGCGCAACGCGAAGCTGGTCTGCGACGAGGGTCGCGGCGTCGGCCCGACGCGCACGGCCGTGTACCTCGACTTCCGCGACGCCGTCGAGCGCGACGGCCGAGACACGATCGAGGCGCGCTACGGCAACCTGTTCGAGATGTACCAGCGCATCACGGACGAGGATCCCTACAGCGTCCCGATGCGCATCTACCCGGCGGTCCACTACACGATGGGCGGCCTGTGGGTGGACTACAACCTGGAGAGCACCGTGCCGGGACTGTTCGTCCTGGGCGAGGCCAACTTCTCCGACCACGGCGCGAACCGCCTCGGCGCCAGCGCCCTGATGCAGGGCCTGGCGGACGGCTACTTCGTCGCCCCGGCGACCGTCGCCAACCACCTGGCGGGGCGCAAGCTCGAAGCGGTCGACACCTCCCATGAGGCCTTCGAGCAGGCCGAGGACCAGGCCCGCGGGTTCTTCGACCGCCTGCTCTCCGTCGCTGGCTCGCGCACCGTGGACAGCTTCCACCGCGAGCTGGGCAAGATCTGCTGGAACCACGTCGGCATGGCCCGCAACAAGGCCGGACTGACCCAGGCCATCGGCGAGATCGCTGCCCTGCGCGAGCAGTTCTGGCAAGACGTGCGCGTCAGTGGTGAGGGCGCCAGCCTGAACCAGGACCTGGAGCGCGCCGGCCGCGTCGCGGACTTCCTCGAGTTCGGCGAGCTGATGGCGCGCGACGCCCTCGAGCGCGAGGAGTCCTGCGGAGGCCACTTCCGCGAGGAGCACCAGACCGAGGAGAACGAGGCCAAGCGCAACGACGCGGACTTCTCCTACGCCGCCGCCTGGGAATACAAGGGCGTGGGCAAACCCGAAGCGCTCCACAAGGAAGAGCTCGAGTTCGAAGCCGTGAAACCCTCCACCCGGAGCTACAAGTAATGGCCGGCGCGCACACCTCCGACATGAAGTTGACCCTGCACGTCTGGCGCCAGCGTACGGCCCAGGACGAAGGCCGCTTCGAGACGTACAAGATCGTCGCGAACGAGCACATGTCGTTCCTCGAGATGCTCGACGTCTTGAACGAGCAGCTGATCGGCGCGGGCCGCGATCCCGTGGCCTTCGACCACGACTGCCGCGAGGGCATCTGCGGCTCCTGCAGCCTGGTGATCGACGGGCGCCCCCACGGCCCGGACATGAACACCGCGACGTGCCAGCTGCACATGCGGCGCTTCAAGGACGGAGACTCGATCACGATCGAGCCCTTCCGCGCCCGCGCCTTCCCCATGCTGCGCGACCTGGTCGTCGATCGCACGGCCTTCGACCGCATCCAGGCCGCCGGCGGCTACGTGTCGGTCAACACCGGCTCGGCCCCCGACGCCAACGCCATCCCGGTGCCCAAGGACGACGCCGACATGGCCATGGACGCGGCGGCCTGTATCGGCTGCGGCGCCTGCGTCGCGGCCTGCCCCAACGCGGCGGCGATGCTCTTCGTCGGCGCCAAGGTCTCGCAGCTGGCTCTCTTGCCCCAGGGCGCGCCGGAGCGCGAGCGACGCGCGGGCCTGATGCTGCAGGCCATGGATGCCGAAGGCTTCGGCAACTGCACCAACGTCTACGAGTGCGAGAGCGCCTGCCCCAAGGGCATCTCGGTCGGCAACATCGCGCGCCTCAACCGCGAGGTCGTGCGCTCGGCGCTCTTGTCGCGCGAGTAGCCGACTCAGTCGTTCGCGCCGGAGACCAGGTCGGCCAGCACGCGCCGGAGCTCCTCCTCGGAGGGGTTCTTGGCGCGGATCACGCCACTCTCGTCGAGGACGAAGACGGCCGGGAAGGCGAAGACGCCCAGGGCCTTCGAGAGGCGCGCTTGCTTGCCGTCGAAGATGCAGGGCCAGGTGACGCCGAGGGCCTCGCTCTCGCGCCGGAAGGTCTGCTCGTCGTCGTGGGCGTCGACGCCCAGCAGCGCGAAGCGCTGCGCGGGGTGGGCGGCCAGCAGCTCGCGCAGGAGCGGGAGCCCCGCGCGGCACGGCGGGCACCAGAAACCGAAGAAGTCGACCAGCACGACGCGCCCGCGCAGGTCTGCGAGGCGCAGGGCCCGACCGTCGACGTCGTGGCCCTCGAGCGGTGGCATCGTGCGGCCGACCTGGAGCTCGCGCTCGAAGC
>JAJFFA010000685.1 GCA_021776885.1 Planctomycetota bacterium | reverse complement strand
GATGCTGCCGTCGCCCTCGCGGGTCATCAGGGTCGACACGACGGAGCCCGGCTCGACGCCCCCGGTGCCGCGCAGCCAGGGCGCGAGGGAGGTGCCGTAGACCGTGGCCGGGCGCGGCAGCCCCGCGAGCTCGATCAGGGTCGGCATGAGCTGGGCGTGGGACACCGGCCCCTCGACCTCGGCCGGCGCGGCGGGAGCCAGGTGCTCCGGCGCACGCAGCAGGAGCGGCACGCGCAGGACCTCGTCGTAGAGCGACTGGCGGTGCCCACGGCCGCCGTGCTCGAAGAACTCCTCCCCGTGGTCGGCGGTGACGACGATCAGCGCCTCGTCCAGACGCCCCTTGGCGCGCAGGGCGTCGAAGACCTGGCCCAGGGCCGCGTCGGTCCAGCCGATCTCGCCGCGGTACAGGGCACGCACGTGGGCCAGGTCGCGCTCGCTCACGCGGCGCGGGGGAGTCGCACCCTCGTCGTAGATGCGCGGGTTGGTCCAGAAGTCGCGACCATCGATGTCGCCGGAGTAGTCGGGGTCGAAGCGCCGGTCGTAGGGCGCAGGCGGAATGTAGTCGTAGTGCGGGTCGAAGAAGTGCAGGAACAGAAACAGGGGCTGAGCGGGGTCTGCGGCTGCGATCGTCTCGCGTGCGCGTTCGACCAGGCGCTGCGAGGTGACCTGGCGGTGGCTGCCACGCTCGGCGCGCACGAAGTCCTCCCCCACATCGCTCGGCGTGGTGTCGATCACCCCCTCGTAGCGGTCGAAGCCACGCTCGAAGCCGTAGGCCCCGGCCAGGTACCAGCCGCTCCAGAAACCATGGGTCGCGTAGCCGGCGTCGGCGAAGGCCTCGGCCAGCGTGCTCGTGCGCGGATCGATGCGCACGTCATCGGAGTGCACACCGTGGAGCGCCGGGGGCTGGCCCGTGAAGATCTCCGCGTGGGTCGGCAGGGTCCAGCTGGAGCCGGCGATGGCCTGGGTGAAGCGCGTGCCGCTGCGGGCGAGGTGGGCCAGGTTGGGGGTACGCTCGGCGTCGAGGAAGCTCAGATCGTCCGCGCGGACGCTGTCGAGGGAGATCAGGATCACGTCCGGCGGGCGTGGATCCTCGGCGCAAGCCGCGAGCCAGAGGGCCAGGACGAGCGACAGGAGCTGGAGCTGAGGGCGACCCATGCGGGCCATTGTCACCAGCGCTGGCCCGAGAGCACCAGAGCGTGAGCCGCGTCGCGCTCGAGGGGCGCCGAGATCCAGAAACCCTGGGCGTACTTGCAGCCCAGCTCGCGCACGCGCCCCAGCTGGGAGGGTCCCTCGACGCCTTCGGCGCAGGTCTCGATCTCCAGCGAGTTGGCGATGCTGACGATGGCGCGCACGATGCCCGCATGGCGCTCGTTCCCCGGCAAGCGGCTGACGAAGGAGCGGTCGACCTTGAGCCGGTCGATGGGGAACTCGTGCAGGGCCGAGAGGGAGGAGTGGCGCACCCCGAAGTCGTCCACGCAGACCCCGACGCCGCGGGACCTGAGGCCACGCAGGATGTTCTGGGCAGGAGCGCCCTCGAGGATCACGGACTCCGAGACCTCGATCTCGAGCAGGCGCCGCTCGATACCCGACTCCTCGACGATCTTGTCCAGCTCCTCACCCAGAAGCGCCTCGCAGAACTGGCGACCTGTAAGGTTGACGTGGATCTTGATCTCGGGCCAGGCGCCGCCCCCCGCGGCCCAGTCGCGCAGCTGTCCGCAGGCCTCGGCCAGGACCCAGCGGCCCACCGGAACGGCCAGTTCGGTGGACTCGATGCCCTGCAGGAACTGCTCGGGCAAGAGCAGCCCGCGCTGTGGATGGCGCCAGCGCAGGAGCGCCTCGAGCCCCGTGATGCAGCCGGTCTCGAGGGAGACGATCGGCTGGTAGTAGAGCTCGAGCTCGCCACGCGAGAGAGACTGGCGCAGGCCACGCTCGAGCTGCAACTTGGAGCTGCTCTGGGAGTGCTGCGACGGATGGAAGACCGTGAACGAGCCACCCCCGTTCAGCTTGGCGTTGTACATCGCCGTGTCCGCGTCGCGCAGGATCTCACCGGGCTCTTCGTAGCCGTAGCTGGAGAGGGCGATGCCCACGCTCGCTCCGGCCCAGAACTCGTTGTCGTCGACCCTCACGGGGCGCGCGAGGGTGTCGAGCACGCGCTGGGCCATGCGCTCGGCATCCGCCTCGGACTGGATGTCCTCGGCCAGGATCACGAACTCGTCGCCGCCCAGACGCGCCACCGTGTCGCTGGGCCGGATGCACTGGCGCAGGCGCCGCGCCACCTCGATCAGGAGCTTGTCCCCCGCGCCATGGCCGAAGCTGTCGTTGACCAGCTTGAAGCGGTCGAGGTCGAGGAACAGCAGGCAGAAGAGGTGCTCGGGGTGCCGCCGCAGGCGCACGATAGCGTGCTCGAGGTGATCGAGGATGTAGGCGCGGTTGGGCAGGTTGGTCAGCGGGTCCGAGAAGGCGTTGTGGCGCAGCTGCTCCTCGGCCTCGTGGCGCAGGGTCACGTCACCCATCGCCCCGACCAGGCGTGAGGCCGCAGCGCGCGCTCCGAAGGAGGCGACGCCGCGGGTCACCACCCAGCGCCAGCCGTCGTACTTGTGGGCGATGCGGTGCTCGTTGTCGAGGCGCTCGGAGCGCCCCTCGAGCAGCGCCAGAAGCTCGCTGCGCAGGCGCGGCAAGTCGTCCGAGTGCACGCGACCGAACCACTCCGAGATGCTGGGCGTGAGGTCCTCCGCTTCCTCGCCCAGGATCGCCGCCCAGCGCGGGGAGAAGTAGACCCGATCCGTCCCGAGGTCCCAGTCCCAGAGGCCGTCGTTCGTGCTGAGGGTGACGAGTTCGTAGCGCTCTTCGCTGACGCGCAGAGCCTCCAGCTGGGCCAGGACCAGGGCCA
>JAJFFA010000684.1 GCA_021776885.1 Planctomycetota bacterium | reverse complement strand
ACCCACGCCCCTACGAAGAGGGCGTCAAGGAGGTCGCTGCGGGCGACTGGTGGCGCGAAGACCCCTCGGCGGCGACGAAGAGCGGCTGAGCGCCCCCACGGAGGAAAACGATGATCTGGACTGCCCTGTGCTGGACCCTGGTGGGAGGCCTCGCGGCGCTCCTGTTCTACGACCTCACCCAGCGCCGCAGTGCGGTCCTGCGCAACTTCCCGCTGCTCGGGCACCTGCGCTACCTCCTGATCGAGATCGGTCCCGAGCTACGCCAGTACATCGTCGCCGGCAACCGCGAGGAGGCGCCCTTCAACCGCAGCGAGCGCGAGTGGATCGAGCGCTCCGCCGACAAGAAGAACAACTACTTCGGCTTCGGCACCGACGACCAGCTGTACGGGGTCGGCTATCCGATCATCAAGCACGCGGTCTTCCCGCGCAGCGACTACGCCTTCACGGGCGGCTCGAAGGACGCCAAGGTCGACATCCCCTGCGCCAAGGTCATCGGCGCCTGGCACGGGCGCCGGCGCCCCTACCGCCCGCCCTCGATCCTGAACGTCTCGGCCATGAGCTTCGGCTCCCTCGGTGCGCGCGCGATCGAGGCCATCAACCGCGGCGCCAAGGCGGCGGGCTGCTGGCACAACACGGGCGAGGGCAGCTGCTCGCCCCACCACCGCCACGGCGCGGACCTGTGCCTGCAGATCGGAACCGGCTACTTCGGCTGCCGCTCCCTCGACGGCCAGTTCGACCTGGAGCGGCTCACGCGATTGACGCAGGAGGTGCCCGAGATCCGCCTGCTGGAGATCAAGCTCAGCCAGGGCGCCAAGCCCGGCAAGGGCGGCGTCTTGCCCGGGCCCAAGGTGACGACCGAGATCGCCCAGATCCGCGGCGTGCCCGAGGGCCAGGACTGCATCAGCCCCAACTCACACAGCGCCTTCGACTCGGTCGACACGCTGATCGAGTTCGTCGAGAAGGTGGCCGAGGCGACGGGTCTGCCGGTGGGCATCAAGTCCGCGGTCGGCCAGCTCGAGACCTTCGAGGAGCTGGCGAAGCGCATGCAGGAGACCGGTCGCGGCCCGGACTTCCTGACCATCGACGGCGGCGAGGGCGGCACGGGCGCTGCGCCCCTGACCTTCAGCGACCACGTGTCCCTGCCCTACAAGCCCGCGTTCATGCGCGTCTTCAAGATCTTTGCGGACGCGGGGATCGCCGACGACATGGTCTGGATCGGGTCGGGCAAGCTGGGCTTCGCCGACCGCGCCATCGTGGCCATGGCCCTGGGTGCGGACGTGATCCAGGTGGCGCGCGAGGCGATGCTGTCCATCGGCTGCATCCAGGCCCAGAAGTGCCACACGGGGCACTGCCCCACGGGCGTCGCGACCCAGAGTGCGTGGCTGCAGCGCGGCCTCGACGTCGAGGTGCAGGCCGAGCGCCTGCAGAACTACATCGAGTCCTTCCGCAAGGACGTGCACGCTGTGACCGGCTCCTGCGGCTACACCCACCCGGGGCAATTCACGCCCGAGGACATCGAGGTCTCCTCGGGGCCCAACCGCTTCACGACGATGGGCGAGATCTGCGGCTACGAGAAGAAGCCCTTCACTCCGGATTGAGCCCGAACCTCCCGTGGGCCCGGGCCGGCGGACGCCCGGGCGCTCAGAAGCTCCAGCGCAGCCCCACGGCGCCCCAGAAGTTGTTCGACTCGACGCCGATGAAGTCGAACCACTCCTCGAGGTTGCTGTCGACGACGGTCGAGTAGGCCAGGCCCGCCGTCACCTGGGTGAACTCGTCCAGGGGATAGGAGGCGTCGGCACTGATGCGCGCGTCGGAGAAGCCCGACTCGGGAAGGGCGTAGGCCCACTCGGAGTGGCGCGCATCGCTGTAGGAGAGCTGCGCCGTCAGCGCCAGCTCGAGCTCCTCGACGGGCTCGTAGGTGCGCGTCGACAGGCCGAAGCTGATGTACTCGCCGTAGACCTCGTCGAAGTCGAGGTTGACGCCGATGAAGGGCAGGACCTGGTCCAGGTCGTACTGGGCGCGCAGGAAGAGCTCCTTGGTCTCGCCGCGCTCGCCATTGAAGGTCCCCGCCGTCAGCGGGAACTCGCCGCCGTTGGGGAAGACGTAGGAGATCAGCCCGACGCCCAGCAGCATCCGCTCCACCTGGTGCTCGTAGGCCAGGGAGAGGTCCAGCTCGCTGACCTTGCCCGCGTGCCCCGGGGGCAGCCAACCGGTCTCGTCACCCGAGGCGGCGGTGCTGTTCGACAGGTCCATGTTGGCGAAGCCGCGCAGGGTCACGGTCCCGCCGCTCTTGACCGGCACCTGGGTGCGCAGGTCGGCCTGGGCCACCCCGTCGCCGTTCATGACCATTCCGCGGTGGATGTAGGCCGAGGCCGCGTCCAGGCGCAGGCTCGAGCCGGCCTCCGTGCCGAGCTCGTCCGTGATGACACAGGCGGACGAGAGCAGGAGCGCGCCGACGGCAAGACGCGCGCGGCAGGACGTTTCGATCTTCAAGTGGCAGCCCTTATTCGCGGGACGGATGTGCTTTGGTACTTTACTGGACCGATCCGCGGAGTAGAAGCTCAGTGCGGGCTCGCCTCCCATTCATTGAGTCGTAGCCGGACAAGGGATGAAGACACGTTTCTCACAGGCCTGCCTCTGGATCCTGCTGCCCCTGACCCTCTGGGCCGCACCGAGCTGTGAAGCCCTGGGCGCCGCGGGGGCCAAGCTCGACGCGCTCTTCGCGCGCCTGCTCGAGAACGATCGTTCGCGGGAGGGCAAGACCAGCTTCGGGGGCAAGCGCTACGGGGAGTGGTCTTTCTACTACCTCGACGCGGCGGGCGTGCGCACCCAGCTCAAGGCCCAGGGTCGCTACAGCGACGACAAGCAGTACGGGTCCTGGATCTACAACTACCCTGACGGGGCCCGCGAGTGGGAGGGTCAGTACGAGAAGCAGGTCGGCCTGCAGGGCCCGACGCGCTTCTTCGCGCCGGACGGTGAGCTGATCGCCGAGGGCTCGTTCAGCGCCGGCCTGGAGGACGGCGAGTGGAACTTCTACCAGCCCCCCGGCCGCCTGCATTGCAGCGGGCTCTACCGCGCCGGGTTGCGCGAGGGCAGCTGGAGCTTCTGGTACCCCGAGGGCGAGCCCGCCCCCATGGCCAAGGGCCGCTTCGAGGGCGACCGCCCCCTGGTCGAGACCTTCACCTTCTTCGACGCCGGTGGCGCCGAGGTCGCGGA
>JAJFFA010000683.1 GCA_021776885.1 Planctomycetota bacterium | reverse complement strand
GCCGGCAACCTGACGGCCGACATCACCCTGAGTGTCGTCGACGACATGGATGGGGAGGCCGACGAGACGGTGGTGCTGACCCTCGGCACGCCGAGTGGCGCGGACCTGGGCGCCCTGGTCCAGCACAGCGCGACGATCCAGGACGACGACGTCAGCACGCCGATCCAGTCCGACGACTTCCGCGATCCCAACCTGCGCCTGGACCGCTGGACCTTCGTCGACCCCGTCGGTGACGCCACTCAGGAGCTGATCGGCAGCGGCTCGACCAACGCGCAGCTCCTGATCTCGGTGCCCGACACGCGCTCCCACGAGGCCTGGTTCCCACTCGAGGTCCCGCGCGTGATGCAGGACGTCGACGACGTGGACATCGACATGATCGTCAAGTTCGAGTCCGAGCTGACGGCGCGCTACCAGAACGACGGCCTGATCCTGCAGCAGGACGACAACACCTGGATCCGCTTCGACTTCCGCTTCGATGGCACCAACACCCTGGCCTACGCCTCGCGCACCCTGGGCGGCAGTGCGGCCACCATCGGCAGCAGCGTGATCAACTCCGGCCCCTGGCCCAACCCCGGCCCGCTGTGGATGCGCGTCCAGCGCACGGGGAATGACTTCGTCTTCTCGATGTCCTTCGACGGGACCATCTGGAACACGGTCACGTCGTTCACCCAGGCCATCGTCCTGGACCAGGCGGGTCCCTTCTGCGGCAACGCCGGCAACAGCCCGGCGCACACGACGGTCATCGACTTCGTCTTCGACGCCTCCGCACCGATCGTGCCCGAGGACAGCGCCCCGGGAGCGGACACCCTGGCGCCCTTCCTGTACCGCGCGTCGGGCGAGCCCCTGAACTCCGCCGCCGTCCAGCTCGACTGGGCCACGGACGAGCCGGCCAGCGGTGTCGTCGAGTACGGCTACACCACCAGCTACGAGCTGGGCACCTTCGGTGCTCCCCTCGCGGCGGACACCCAGCAGAGCCTTCTGATCACGGGTCTCGACGATGAGACGACGTACCACTTCCGCGTGATCGCGGAGGACGCGTCGATGAACGTCACCCTGGGGGACGACATCGAGCTGACCACGTTCCCCGACGGCTTCACAGGGGCGCCCAACATCCAGCTCTACTACGGCGTCGACAGCGGCACGGACCAGAACACCCAGCGCTTCGGCCACCTGGGCCGGCCGCAGACGTGGGTCAACCTGCTCGGCAACGTGGCCGACTTCAACGGCAGCGTCAGCTCCTTGACCTACCGTTTGAACGGCAGCCCCGAGATCGGCCTGTCCATGAGCAGCGGTCCCAACAACCTGCCCTGGCGCCTGGTTCCGGTGGGCGAGTTCAACGTCGAGATCGACGCCGACGACCTGCTGAATGGCAACAACAGCGTCTTGATCACGGCCACCGACGACGAGGGCATGGTCTCGACCGAGCTGGTCAACCTGGACTGGACCGCGGGCGTGACCTGGCCCCAGACCTACTCCGTCGACTGGAACACCGTCAGCGACATCCAGGACGTGGCCCAGGTCGTCGACGGCATCTGGGAGATCCAGCCCGACCCCTACAACCCGGGCCAGAGCGTGCTACGCAACACCGGGCTGGGCTACGACCGCCTGGTCGACATCGGCGACATCGCCTGGACCAACTACGAGGTCACGGTTCCGATCACGGTCAACCAGCTCGACCCGAACGGCTTCATCCCCGTCAGCAACTCCTTCGCCACGGGCTTCATCCTGCGCTGGACCGGGCACAACGAGAGCCTCAACCAGCAGCCGCGGGCCGGCTTCTTCCCCTTCGGCGGGCTCTTCGCCTACCGCTGGTACCCGGACCAGGACACCTGGAACCACTACGGCACCGACTTTCGTCCGAACCGCTTCTCGCAGCTCAACCCGCTGCCGATCGGGGTCCCGATGGTGATGAAGGCGCGGGTCCAGACCCTGCCCACGAACGAGCGCCGCTACCAGCTACGCGCCTGGCCCCAGGGCCAGGCCGAGCCCACGACCTGGTTCATGGACTACACCCACAACGTCGCCCACGGCAACGACTCGGGCTCGCTCTTGCTGCTCTCGAACCACGTCGACGTGAGCTTCGGGAACATCACGGTCGTGCCGCTGCCCTGAGCACGACGCGCGCCCTGGCCAGGCCGCCCGGCGCTGCGCCGGGCAGCTCGAGCTCGAGCGTCCCGCCGCGCAACACGGCGTCGCCCTCGAGCTCGAAGGCGACGTCGCTCGCGATCTCGAGGGTGTGTACGCCCGGCGGCCCGGCCAGCTCCCACTCGACCGCCTGGGCGTCCGCTCGCATCTCGCTGACCCGCAGCTCACGGCTCGCGGCGCCCCAGGTGTAGTCCGGCGTGGGCGGCGCGAGGGCCGGGCCCTCCTGGGCGCGCACGCGGATCTCCTGCGAGCCCGACGCGAGGCAGAGCTCCGGGCAGTGGACGCACAGGGCTCCGCTGGGGAGCGTCTCGGTCGCGCCGCCCTCGAGGACCCGTGAGAGGGCCGGCAGGCGCGGCGCGAAGCGCACCCGCAGAGCGCCGCCGCCGCGGTGAGTGACGCGCAGGGTCTGGAGCGTCGCAGCGTCCGCGCGTTCGCGCTGCCACTCGAGGTCGAGCCGTGCGTCCCCCACCCAGAGCCCGCGCAGGGCCGCGCGGCGCAGGTGCGGCGGGAAGGCAGCCGCGACCTCGAGCTCGACGCCGGAGTCTCCAGAATTCCCGGGGCCCAGGGCCCGTGGACGCAGCCCGAAGAGGCCGCGCAGGACGCCCTCGACGATGGGCGACGACGAGAAGACCTGGTGCGGCACACGACGCTCCGGGGGCTCGGCCAGGTGCCCCAGCAGGTGCTCCTCGATCAGGCCCAGGCCAGCGAAGGAGACCAAGCCCACCTGGGACGCGAAGAGCTGCTGTGCCGCATTCAAGAGTCCGTGCCGGAAGAGGGCCTGGACACAGGGGCCCGTCAGGTAGGGGAAGACCGCGCCGGTGTTGTAGTGGCGCGGGTCGTAGACCTCGGAATCCAGCGCGAACATGCGTGCTCCCCAGTCCGCGCAGAGCTCGGGCCGGTTCAGCTGGCGTGCCGTGGCGAGGGCGCGCTCGGAGCTGCCGCAGCCCGCCGCCATGGGCAGCCCCAGGTAAGCCGAGAGATCGCTGCACACGCCGCCGTCCTTGGTGCGCGCGAAGGCGAAGCGCTGGAGCTCCTCGCACCAGGTCGCCTCGAAGGCCGCCTCGGCGCGCTCGAGCAGGGCCGCGGCGCGCGCGCCGAGGGCTCCCTCGTCCAGCGCCCGCGCCAGCCCCACGACGCCGCGCAGCCCCGCGATCCAGGCGCCCTGCAGCCAGTTCTCGGACTCGATGGCGTCGGCCAGCGGCCCGGCCTCGACGGCGGCGATGCCGACGCGCGAGTTCGAGAGCCGCCCCTCGGCGTCGAGTCCGGCCGCGCAGTAGTCGAGGGCGCGTTGCACCGTCGGCCACAGCTCCCGCGCCAGGCTCAGCTCGCCCGTGGTGGCGACGAAGACGTCGAGGCTGCACAGGAAGTCGACGGTGTTGACGCCCTTGTACCAGGCGTAGGGGTAGTCCCCGAACCAGTCGCACAGCCCGGCCGAGAGGGTCAGCTCGTGCATCAGCTTGCCGTCCCCGCGCTGGTGCGCTGCGGCGAAGCGCAGCACCTCCCGCGCGCCGTCGCGGTCACCCGCGAGGACCATCGCACGCGCGGCGGTCAGGGCGTCGCCATCGAAGAACCAGCCGTACCCGGGGCGCTCGCCGCCGCGGCTCGTGGCCAGGCCGGCGACCAGACCGCGCCCCAGTCCATCGACCCGTGTCCAGGCGCGCTCGATGGCGAGCTGGGACCACAGGTACGCGGCGTCGAGGCGCGGGTCGTCCGAGGCGAAGGCCGTGCAGCGCTCGAGGAAGGCGCTCCAGCGCGCATGCTGTCCCCGGGCCTCGGCGGCGAAGTCGAAGGCGGCGAGGTCCGCCTGGGCGGCGTCGACCACGACCCGTGCGCGGGAGAGGCCCGTCGCCGCCTGGCCGCGTCCCAGGCGCGCCTCCTCGCTCAGGGGCTCGGGCTGCGTCTCCGCTGCGCACAGCACCAGCTCGCAGGACGCACCGGGGGCCAGGGTCGCGGTCGCGCGCACCGGCCCCTGGGGCAGGGCATGGTCGGCGCCCGACGAGGACAGCTGCGCGCCCTCCCCGCCCTGCAGGGCGAGGGCCACGGCGAAGCGGCCCAGCTCCTCGGTCAGGACCAGGGCGGCCCGCTGCGGGTCGTGCAGGGCGAGCTGACCGCCGAGGCCCGCAGGCCACATCGGGCGCAGGTCGCAGGAGAACTCGACGCAGACCTCGAGGGCGCGCGCCGAGCGGCTGGTCAAGCGCAGGGCGCCGCGGCGCTGGTCTGCGCTGGCGAGCGGCTCGAGGGAGAGCTGCGCGCCCTCGAGCCGCGGGCCCA
>JAJFFA010000682.1 GCA_021776885.1 Planctomycetota bacterium | reverse complement strand
TCGAAGCTCTCGTGCTCCATGACGTGGCACCAGTGGCAGGTCGAGTAGCCGACGGACAGGAACACCGGCTTGCCCTGCTCCTTGGCCGCAGCGAAGGCCTCGTCACCCCACGGATACCAGTCGACCGGGTTGCGCGCGTGCTGCAGGAGGTAGGGGCTGGCCTCGTGCACGAGGCGGTTGAACTCCGGGCCGCCATCCGGCGGCAGGGCAGCGATCTCTTCGGGCGAGGGCAGGGGGGCGCGCACGGCGTGGCCTTCTTCTTCGGCGGGGTCTTCGAGGGCGGGTACGAGGCAGAGCAACAGGGGAAGAATCACAGCGAGCGCCTCACGCGGGCTCGCCGACGAGCTCGCCCAGGGTCTTCTTGAGATACGGCGCGCTGACCACGCCGGAGTAGCCATCGAGGAACTTGCCGTCGGCGTCCGCGAAGAGCACGAAGGGCAGCATCATCGCGTCCTCGAGCTTGCCCGCCAGGGCCAGCACCTCGGGCTCGGCCTGGTCCGCGTCGGCGGCCACGGCGATGAAGTGTTTCTGCAGCGTGGGTCCGACGTCCGGTCGCGGGACGACGGTCTCGACCAGGGAACGGCACTGGCTGCACTGCTCGCGTCCGAACTCGATGAAGATCTTCTTGTTCTCGGCCTGCGCCCGGACCTTGGCCTCGGCCAGGCTGGTGAGCCAGGAGAGGGTGCCGCGGTCGTCGAAGTGGGGGTGCGGAGTCGGCTCGGACATCTCGGGTTCCTCTGAACGGGGGGAGGGCCCCCGGGGAGGGGCATCCGACCATTCTCAGGGGAACGGCTCCAGAAGCGAGGCCCACACGCTCGAAACCGGGGGTCGGCCCCCCACCGTCCCCATGCCCCGCCTCCGCGCCCTACTCCTGGCTCCGCTGTGCGTGCTGACCTGCGCGCCGCCCCACGTCGCGGCCGAGCGCACCAACGTCGTGCTGGTCGTCATCGACACCCTGCGCGCGGACGTCGCCCGCGAAGCGCACACGCCGAACCTCGACCGCCTCGCTGCGGACGGCGTCGCCTTCGAGCGCGCCTTCTCCCACGCCCCGATGACCCTGCCGGCGCACACGGCGCTCTTCTCATCGCGCCTGCCCGGGGAGAGCGGCGTGACCAACAACGGACAGCGCGTCCCCACCGACCTCGAACTCTGGGGCACCTGGCTGACGGACGCCGGCTGGCACGCCAGGGCGGCGACCAGCCTGGCCACTCTGTGGAGCGTGACCCGCGGCAGCGGCCTCGACCGCGGCTTCGACGCCTGGACCCGCGGCCCCCACGAGGTCTCGAGCGCCGCGGCCGCCAACGCGACGCTGCACGAGCACCTCGCCGGTGAGGAGCCGGGCGGCGGCCTGTTCCTCTTCGCGCACTACGCCGAGCCCCACGAGCCCTACGCGGCGCACGAGCCCCCCGACCCGGCGAGCGCGACCCGCGTGACCCTGGACGGCGCGCTCCTGGCGACGGTCGACGCCGCCGGCGACGTGCGCTTGGAGCACAGCGCCCAGCTCGCGTCGGGCCCGCATGAGCTGGTCTTCGAGGCCCAGCGCCCGATTCGCCTGCGCTCCTGCCGACTCGAGGCCCGGAACGAGCCGCGCCCGCTTCCCGCCCTGGATGCACGAGACGCGCCGCGGACGCGCGTCCGCGTCGCCTTCGAGCTCGAACACGCCGGGCCGCTGGAGCTCTCGGCCTGGCTGCACGACGTGCCCCGCCCCGACGAGCTGCGCGAGCGCTACCGGCGCGAGG
The DNA here is from genome assembly GCA_021776885.1 of Planctomycetota bacterium. Taxonomy (GTDB): domain Bacteria; phylum Planctomycetota; class UBA1135; order UBA1135; genus JAJFFA01. The sequence continues at coordinate 4,218 of JAJFFA010000682.1, read as the reverse complement.
TCGAGCTGGCGGACCGCGCCCTGGGCGAGCTCCTGGCTGACCTCGATGCCCGCGGGCTCTACGACTCGAGCCTGATCGTCTTCACCTCGGACCACGGCGAGGGCCTCGGCGAGCACGGCGTGATCGGTCACGTGCGGCACCTCTTCGACGAGCTCTTGCACGTGCCCCTGATCGTCAAGCCCGCGGCGGGCGACGCGCGTCGCGCGCTCCTGGCCGAGCAGGCCTCCGCCCTCGTGCGCCACGTCGACGTCCTGCCCACCCTGGCCGACCTGCTGCAGCTCGAGCCTCCGGCTGGTGCGCGCGGAGTCAGCCTGCTGAAGCCGGCGCCGCGCGTGCTGATCGCCGAGACCCATCCGCCCGAGGCCCCGCGCCAGCTCGTCTGCCTGCGCGACGAAGCGTTCAAGATGATCCACGACCCGGCCGCCGGGAGCTTCGCCCTCTACGATCTGGCGCGCGACCCTCTCGAGCTCGAAGACGTCTTCGCGACCCGCGCCGCCGAGCGCCCCACGTGGCCCGCAGAGCTGCGCCACCTGGCCCGACCCCGGGCCCAGCGCGCCGGCTTCGCCGCCGAGAGTTCGGGCTGGCTGCGTGCCCTGGGCTACTCCGGTGAGTAGGGACGCCTGCGGAACGGTGGAGCGGCTGGGAGGTTCGGGCTAGAGTCTCGGCGCGTTGGAACTGCAAGAGATCGACAAGGGACTGTTCGTCTTCGAGTGTGACTACGAGGACAGGCACCTGCCCAAGCAAGCCGGCTTTCGCTGGCATCCCGGGGACCGCTGCCGGAACAAGACCTGCAAGCTGTGTGCGCGCGGTGTCGGCCGCGTGTGGTGGACCAGCGACCTGCTGCGCGCCCAGTCCATGCAGGAGTACGCGCCCGACGAGCTGCGCTCACAGCTCGGGGAGCGCGCCGCCCCGGCCCTGGCCCGCGCCGACGAGGACACGCGCGCCAAGCGCATCGCGGAGCGCGTGAAGAAGCTGGAGCAGGCGAACTCCCTGCGCGCCAGCCACGCCAAGGACGCGAAGACCGACACCCCCGCGCCCGACGGCTTCGAGTACCTGCCCTACCAGCGCGCCGCCATCGCCTACTCGACCGGCCGTCCGAACACGCTCCTGGCCGACGAGATGGGGCTGGGCAAGACGATCGAAGCCCTGGGTGTGGTCAACGCCACCGAGGGCGTCGAGCGCGTCCTGATCGTGTGCCCGGCGAGCCTCAAGCTGAACTGGGCGCGCGAGGCCGAGCGCTGGCTGGTGCCCGACCTCGAGGTCGGCATCGCGGGCAAGAAGTACCCGGCCAGCGCACAGGTCGTGATCGTCAACTACGAGCAGCTCGGCAAGTGGGAGGAGGAGCTGCGCGGCGCGTGGGACGTGCTGATCGTCGACGAATGTCACTTCGTCAAGAACCGCGAGGCCAAGCGCTCGAAGCGCGTCTACGCCCTGGAGGCCTCGCGCAAGCTGTTCCTGACGGGCACCCCGATCCTGAACCGGCCCGTCGAGCTCTATCCCATCGCGTCACTCCTGTGCCCGGACGAGTTCGGGCACTTCTGGACCTTCGCCAAGCGCTACTGCAAGCCGATGCGCACCAACTTCGGCTGGGACTTCTCCGGTGCGGACCACCTGGACGAGCTGCACGAACGCCTGCGCTCCAACATCATGATCCGGCGCACGAAGAAGGACGTCCTGCCGGATCTGCCCCCCAAGCGGCGCCAGGTGATCGAGCTCTCCAGCGACCACCTGAAGAAGCTGGTCAAGGTCGAGGGCGAGGCCTGGGCCGAGCACAAGCGACGCCTGTCGGAGCTGCGCGCTCGCTCGCGCGAGTCCGGTGCGGCGGACTCGGCCGAGCTCGAGCGCCTGCGCCAGGGGGTCAACCTGGCCTTCGGCGAGCTGGCCAAGCTGCGCCGCACCACGGCCCTGGCCAAGGTGCCGCTGGTGGTCGAGCACCTGCACAACGCCCTCGAGTCGACCCACAAGATCGTCGTCTTCGCGCACCACAAGGACGTCATCGCCGAGCTGGCCGAGCCCTTCGGCGAGAACGCCGTGACCCTGACCGGCAGCACGCCGACCAAGGCGCGCCAGGCCGCGGTCGACCGCTTCCAGAGCGATCCCTCGTGCGCCCTCTTCATCGGCTCGATCACGGCCGCGGGCTTCGGCCTGACCCTGACCGCGGCCTCCCACGTGGTCTTCGCCGAGCTCGACTGGGTGCCGGCCTACCTGACCCAGGCCGAGGACCGCACGCACCGCATCGGCCAGAAGGACAGCGTCCTGGTGCAACACCTGGTGCTCTCCCAGTCCCTGGACGCGCGCATGGTCCAGACCCTGCTGCGCAAGCAGCGCGTCGTCGACGAGGTCACCGACGGCGGCGCCCAGGCCGACCTGTTCGAAGACGACCTGGCCCTGGACCTGATCGACGAGGCCGAGCGCAAGGCCGCGACGGAGTGACTCGCCGGGGCGCATGACCGTCCGTCGCCTCCCCTGAGAAAAATCCGACTTCGGCGCATTTGACCTCGACCCTGGGCGCAGTCTTCCCGCGGACATGCACGAACGCGAGATCGCCCTGCTCCTCGATGAGGCCGCCTGGATCCGAGCCCTGGCCCGGACCCTCTGCGCGGACCCCCATGCGGCGGAAGACCTGGTCCAGGACACCTGGGTCGCGGCCCTGGAGCTGCGCCCGCGCGTCGACAGGCCCCTGCGCGGCTGGCTCGCGACCGTCCTGCGTCGGATCCACGGGCGCGGGAGTGCTCAGGCGCAGGCCGTGGCGGCACGCGAGCGCGCCGTCGCGCGCCCCGAACCCCAGCCCTCCACCCTGGAGGTCGTCGAGCGCGCCGCTCGCCAGCGCGACCTGGTCGAGGCCGTGCTCGCCCTCGAAGAGCCGTACCGTGAGACCCTGCTCCTGCGCTTCTTCGAGCAGCTCTCCTACGCGGCGATCGCCGAGCGCCACGGCGTCCGCGCGGCCACTGTCAACAGCCGCATCACCCGCGCCCTGACCCAGCTGCGCGAGCGACTCGACGGTCGCTTCGGGGGACGCGACCTGTGGCTGCGCGCCCTGGCTCCCCTGGCCGCACCGCTCCCCGTGCGCGCGGCCGGCGCGGGGCTCGGCGCCGCGCTCCTGGCCACGCTCCTGGCCGTTACGGCCGTGGCGGCCTTCGCGCTGACGCGGGCACCCGCTCCCCCGGGGCCGCCCGATTCGGTACGAGCGCCGGCAGCGATCGCGACGGGCGACGCGAGGGCGGGGGCGCCCGAGGCCAGCGTCCCGCCTTCTGCCTCGGACGCAGCGGGTGCCGTGGCGCTCGAGCCGACGCGAGCCCCCGAGGGCGCATCGCCCAGCACGGCGGGAGCGCGCTGGAGCGTCGACGTCTCGACCGACTACTACCTCTCCCCCGAGCTGTCCGTGCTGCTGATCGAAGGCGCCCGCGGCGACGTCGAGCTGCTGCCCGGCAGCGAGGGCGTGGTGCGGCTCGCGGCGCACGTGGAGGCCGACCCCGCGCGCGTTCCAGCCCATGCGCGCAGCACGGTGTTCGACGATCACCTGCAGCTCGTCGAGCGCGGGGAGCGCCTGCACGTAATCGAGACGCGGCGCGCTGCCGACGCTCCCTACTGGCGCGTCTCGTACGTCGTCCAGGTGCCCCCGAGCCTGGCGCTCGTCGTCTCCTCCCACGCGGGTCGCATCGTCGTGCGCTGCGCCCCGCCCTGGCTCTCGGCGGCCAGCACGGGCGCCGGGATCCTGGTCGAGGGCGACGACCTGGTGCTCGGCGAGACGCGTCTCGACGCGGCGCGCGGCGACATCGAGGTGCGCGTCCGGGCCCTCGCCGGGCCGCTCAGCGCGCGCTCGAAGGACGGCCACGTGCACCTCACCCTCGCGCGCCTGCCCCACGCTCCACTGCGCTTCCCGGCGCAAGCCGCCGCCCCGGACCTGCCCGCGGCCCTCGACGCGCGGCTGACGCGGGACGGCGACGACTGGATCCTGCCCACCCTCGCCCCCCCCGCCACGACACCGGGCCCCGAGTCGATCCTCGCCGGCGGCAACGGCGTCACCCTCGAACTCCGCGACTGACATGCTCCGACGTGCCGCTCTGCTCCTCGCCCTCGCCCCCGCCGCCCTGGCCCAGGTCGACTACGTTCGCGACGCGCAGGTGATCAGCTCCACCCAGGGCGGCTTCACAGGAGCCCTGGGCAACGGCGACACCTTCGGCATCTCGGTCGTGGCCCTCGGCGACCTCGCCGCGA
>JAJFFA010000681.1 GCA_021776885.1 Planctomycetota bacterium | reverse complement strand
TGGATCGCGGGGCTGACCTCGAGGGTGTAGAGCGTGTCGTCGCCGAGCACCAGCATCCCCGCCCGGGTGCGATTGATCAGCATCGCGTGGTGGTCGTCGATCTTGTGGATGATCTCGTCGGTCAGGATCTGGGGTGCCAGCCCGTCGTCGAGGGTGACGCCGGCCGCCGCCAGGATCATCTCGCCCGCCTGCACCACCTGCCCCTGGTCGGGGCCGTGCACCTCGAGGGTGCCGTAGTGGCGCTCGGTGATCAGGGCGCCCGGGGTCACATCGCACGACTTGAGCGCGACGTCCATCAGGCGGTTGATCACGATGCCCGGCTGCACCTCGATCCAGAACGAGCTCTCCCCCGCCACGGGGAAGTAGCCGTCCGAGTTGGCGGCGCATGTAGCGGCGAACTGCGGCTGCATCTTGTCGATGTGCACCGCACCACGCAGCTCGAGCTGGTTGGGGCCAGGCATGGGATCGGGGCGCCGTGGAGGCGCCCGCGGGCGTCACTTTGCGTCCGGGTTCTTGGGCAGGTACTGCTCGAGATCGCTCGCGGGGCGCGGGATCACGTGCACACTGCGCAGCTCACCTACGCGCCGCGCCGCGGCCGCGCCGGCCTCGGTGGCAGCCTTCACCGCGCCGACCTCGCCGCGCACCATCACGGTGACGAGACCTCCACCCGAGATCTCCTTCTGCAGCAGGGTGACCTTCGCGGCCTTGACCATGGCGTCGGCCGCTTCGATCGAGCCAACCAGGCCGCGGGTCTCGATCAGACCCAGGGCAATGTTCGTTTCGGGCATGGGACAGTCTCAGTCTCTGGAGAAGCGTGAATCCGGAAGAGCGGTCTCAGGCGCGGCAGGCGCCCGTGGACTCGTCGTGATGGGGACAGCCCTGGCAGGGTCCGAGGGGGCAGCCCTGGCCGGCGTGGGCCAGGATGCTCTCGATCTCCTTGGGTGAGAGGGAGCTGCCGACGGCGCTGCCGGCCGGGGGCGCCGCAGCCTGGAGCGTCGCCGCCTGGAGCGTCGCTCGGGCGCTGGCCCGCGCGACGGGCGCGCGGTCGGTGAAGCGTGGCGCGCCGCCTGCCTTCGGGGCGGGGGCCGCGGGGGGCGCCGCTGCGCTGGAAGCGGGGGCGGCGACCGGCGCAGCCGCGGGCGGGGCGGGCTGAGGTCGCAGCAGCGCCGTCCGCGGCGATGGCGCGGGACGCGAGGCGGGCGCCGAGAAGGCCGGGTTCCCCTGCCAGTTGCTGGCGCCGCCGGCGGAGGCCGGGCCGGAGGCGGGCCGCGCTCCCCCCGCGGCCAGGGCGGGGTCGCCGGGCAAGCCCGATCCGCGCGGGGCCACGTCGCCCGTCAGCCGCGCGGCTCGCGCGTGCATGCGCTTCTCGAGCTCGAACCAGTCGTCGCGCAGGCGCGCCACGCGCTTGATGTTGACCAGGTGCTTGGCGCTGATGTTGTCCGAGGTGATGTTCCCCGCCTGCGGACCGCAACCCAGGCTCATGGCCGGTACCAGGTGCGTGCTGTAGCCCACGGCGCCCTCCGAGCAGCGGCCGTTGACGAGGATGCGGTTGGCCGGCTTCTCGCGGAAGAAGGCGTCCAGCACCGCGTCGTCGCGGCAGTGGATCCCGAGGGTGTGCCCCAGTCCGTCGAAGCGCAGGAGCTCGAGGCTGGTGGCGCAGCCCTCGCGCCAGCCATCGACGACGTGGACCGAGAGCAGCGGGCAGAGGATCTCGATCGAGAGCGGGAACTCCTTGCCGACCCCAGCCTGGTGTGCGAGCAGCACCGTCGTGTGGCGCGGCACGCGGAAGCCAGAGAGCTCGGCCACGCGCCAGGGGTCGACGCCCACCACGTCCGCGTTCATGCCCCCGCGCACGTTGCAGACGGCCTCGAGCTTGGCGGTCTCCTCGGGGCTGCAGAGGTGCGCGCCGCGGGCCACCATGGCCGCCAGGAGCGACTCGGCGATGGGCGCGTCGAGCACCAGGGCCTGCTCCGAGCAGCACAGGGTGCCGTTGTCGAAGCTCTGGCTGGCCGTGACGTGGGCGGCCGCGGCCTCGATGTCCGCCGAGCGATCGATGTAGCAGGGCACGTTGCCCGGCCCGACGCCGTAGGCGGGCTTGCCGGAGCTGTAGGCCGCCGTGACCAGACCCGTGCCGCCGGTGGCCAGGATGATCGCGACGTCGCGGTGCTGCATCAGCGCACCGGTCGACTCGATCGTCGGGTTCGAGAGGCACTGCACCAGGTCGGGCGGGCCCCCGGCGCGCTCGATCGCGCGGCGCAGGACCTCGGTCGTCTCGCCGATGCAGCGCCGCGCCCGCGGGTGCGGGCTGATGACCACCGCGTTGCGTCCCTTGACGCCGATCAGCGCCTTGTACAGCGCGGTCGAGGTCGGATTGGTCGTGGGGATGATCGCGGCGACGATGCCGAAGGGCGTGGCCACCTCGTCGATGCCCGTGCGCTCGTCGCGCGAGACGATGCCGACCGTGCGCTCGTCCTTGATCGAGTCCCAGACGCCCTCGGAGCCCAGGATGTTCTTGAGCACCTTGTAATGGACGCGGCCGATGCCCGTCTCGTCGACGGCCAGGCGCGCCAGGTCGTGGGCCGCGGCGAGGCCGGCGCTGGCCATGGCACGGCACAGCCCGTCGACGCGCTCCTGGTCCCAGTCCTGGAGGGTCTCAACGGCGGCCTTGGCGCGCTTCACCTGGTCGCGCACCTCCTGGAGGGCGCGCAGGTCAGGGTCCAGGGACTTCATGCCCGGGGGGAGGGACGGGGGGCCGCGCGCTACTTGGCCTTGGCCTTCGGAGCGGCCTGGACCATGGGGGGTAGGATGCGCTCGAGCTGCTCGTGCGGACGCGGGATCACGTGCACGCTGACCAGCTCGCCCACGCGCCGCGCGGCGGCAGCGCCGGCGTCCGTGGCGGCCTTGACCGCGCCGACCTCACCGCGCACGAAGAAGGTCACGAGACCGGCGGTGGCGCGCTCCTTGCCGAAGAGCTCGACCATGGCCGCCTTGACCATCGCGTCCGCGGCTTCGATTGCGCCGACGAGACCTTTCGTCTCGACCATGCCGAGGGCCATGGGCTTCATGCTTGGAGTTCGCCTTCTTGTCGGGGGAGCTGGAGCGGGAGAGGGCGCGAAGTGTAGCGCGCGCCGGTCGATTCGCAACGCGAGGCCGAACGCCGGAGCTTTACGCCCCAGTCCTAGGCCAATTACGATCCCCTTGAACCACCCTCGACCACGCCAGCCGAGGCGCCCCCGCGACCTGGGCCTGCCTCCTGGGTAGGGTGTGCGCCCATGTCCTCCGGCGAGCCCCCTGCCCCCCACCCCGCTCCCACGGCCTGGATCGGGGTGCTCTTGATCCTCGCCACGGGCCTGCTCTGGGCTCGGACCCTGGACTCCCCGTTCCTGTTCGACGACCTGACCGGGATCGAGCAGAACCCCAACATCGAGTCCCTCACCCCCCTCTCGCGGGCCCTCGACGCCCCACCGGGCAGCGGGGCAGACGGGCGCCCGCTGGTCGCCCTGTCCCTCGCGCTCAACTACGCCGTCGGGGAGCGCCGGGTGCTCGGCTACCACCTCTTCAACATCGCCACCCACCTGCTGGCGGGCGTGCTGCTCCTGGCCGTCGTGCGCCGCGGCCTGGCCCTGGCTCGCGGGCGGGCGGCCCCGCTCGACACGGCCCTGGCGAGCGCCGCCGCCCTGGTCTGGGTCACGCACCCGCTGCACACCGCGGCCCTGAACCACGTCGTCTACCGCAACGTCGAGATGGCTGGCCTCGCCTACCTCGCGACGGTCTACGCCGCCCTGCGCGTCTTCGCCGGAGGCGGACGCGGCTGGGTCGCGGCCAGCGCCCTGGCCTGCGCCGCGGGAACGGGTTGCAAGGAGACTCTCGTCAGTGCGCCCCTCGTCGTCCTGCTCCTCGACCGCGGTTTGGCCTCGGGCAGCTTCGCCGCGGCCTGGCGCGCGCGGCGCGGGCTGTACCTGGCCCTCGCCGCGTCCTGGCCGCTCCTGGCCTGGATCGTCTCGACCGGCGACCGCGGCGAGTCGGTGGGCTTCGGGCTGCAGGGCTTCTCCGCCCTCGACTCCCTGCGCACCCAGGCCAGCGCCCTGGTGCACTACCTGCGCCTGGCCCTCTGGCCGAGCCAGCTCTCGTTCGACTACCACGGCTGGCCGATCGCACGCAGCTGGAGCGCAGCGCTCCCCGCCGGCGCCTTCGTCCTCGCCGCCCTGGCCGCGGCCCTCGTGGCCCTGGCCCGCGGGCACATCCTGGGCACCCTGGCCACCTGTGTCTTCCTGATCCTCGCGCCGACGTCGAGCTTCGTGCCCCTCTCCGGTGCCGTGGTGGCGGAGCACCGCGTGTACCTGGCGCTGGTGCCCCTGATCCTCTTCCTCGGCGTGCTCCTGGCCCGCGTCGGCGCGCGCCCGCTGGCCCTCCTCGGCTGCGCCCTGGCCCTCGGCCTCGGTGCGCGCACCTACGTGCGCAACGCCGACTTCGAGAGCGAGGTCTCGATCTGGGGCGCGACGGTGGAGGCCCGCCCGGACAACTCGCGCGCCTGGAACAACTACGGCATCGTCCTGGCCGCGGAGGGTCGCAAGCAGGAGGCCGAGGCGGCCTACGCGCGAGTCCTGGCCCTCGACCCCACCCACGCCAAGGCCCACGTCAACCTGGCGAACCTGCTGTTCGAGCGCGGAGATCTCGAGCCGGCCCAGGTGCACTACGCGCGCGCCATCGAGTGCGATCCCGACCTCGCGGACGCCTACTACTACCTGGGCTCGATCGCCCTGCAGGCCGGCCGCGAGGCCGACGCGGTCCACGGTCTGCGCCAGGGACTCGCGCGTGGACTGGCGCCACGGCTGGAGACCCCCGCGAAGGTCCAGCTCGCCATGCTGCTCGCCGCCGCCCGTGACGACACCCTGCGCGACGGCGCGGAGGCCCTGCGCCTGTCCGGGGGGCTCGCGGCGGAGTCGACCCGCGCGCGACCGCGGATCCTCGCCGCCCAGGCCGCCGCCTTGGCGGAGCTCGGCCGCTTCGGTGACGCCCTCGAGTGCGCCCAGCGCGCCCTCGACGCGGCCCGCGAGCGCGGCGCGCAGGAGTTCGTTCCGGAGCTCGAGGCGCAGGTCGAGAGCTTCCGCCAGCGGCGTCCCTGGAGAATCGGCGGCGACTGAGCGCGCGTCATGAGCGTACGGAGCGTATGGCTCCGTACGCTGTGGCACTAGCGCTACAGCTACAGGTTCGTCGAGCGCACGCGCACCAAGGGCGCGACGCCCAGGGGGTCGGCGACGAACAGTGTGCCCCAGGCGTCGTCGCGCTCGGGCCCGCCCAGGGGCAGGAAGCCGCGCGAGACCAGGATCGAGTAGGCCACGCTCCAGTCGGCGGGCAGTGGAGCCGTCGCCAGGTAGACCGAGTTGTACTGCTGGATGGCCGTGTTCACGACGCTCAGCCGACGGCTCGTGCGCCCGCGCAGGACCGGCGTGGCGTCGACCACGAGCGAGAGGTCGTCCCCACCCCCCTGGGCGCGGTCCTCGCCATCGCTGGTGATGCTCAGCTGCACGCCCGTCGCACGGAAGCGGTAGGGCGTGCCGAAGGCGTCGACGGCGTAGCCCGACTGGGCGCTCCAGGGGTCGTCGACGGTGCCGACGAGGTAGGGCCCGGCCCAGCCGGGGGTGCTGCTGGCCAGGAGCTCGAGGGCGTCGGCCGGGTAGCGGTCGGTGTCGTGGTAGTGCTGCAGCGCAGCGTCCGCCAGGAGCTCGAGCTCGTTCAGGGTGGCGCGCCGGCTGTCGGAGCGCAGCTTGGTACCGACGGAAGGCAGGACGACCCCCGCCAGCAGGGCCAGGAGGCCCATCACGACGATCAGC
>JAJFFA010000069.1 GCA_021776885.1 Planctomycetota bacterium | reverse complement strand
CCGCGCCCGCGGGCGCAGGATCGAGAGGCTGGTCTGCGACAGGGCCGCCAGGATCGAGTCGAGGCTCGAGATCGCCGCCGCGAAGGCCCCCGCGATGACCAGCCCCTTGAGCCCCGCCGGCACCACCTCCGTCACGAAGATGGGGAAGATGCGGTCGGGGTTGTCCTCGAACAGGGTCAGAGCGGCGCCTACGAGGGGATAGGCGCGGTAGTAGGCCCACAGTCCGACGCCGACCAGGGCCACCATGAACGTGACGCCCATGGCCGCGATGCTGGCGATCACCGCGCGCCGCGCCTCCTTCGGCCCCTTGCAGCAGAACATGCGCTGGGCCAGGAGCTGGTCCGTGCCGTAGGAGCCGATCCCGCCCCAGCTCGCGGCGAAGAGGGCGACCCAGAAGGTGTAGGCCCGGGTCGGATCGGGGTCGAAGTCGAAGAAGCGGAACTTGCCCGCCTCCCAGCCCTCCCCGAGGGCCTGGCCGATGCCCCCCGGCAGGTGGCTGCCGACGGTCCACAGGCTGACCGCGATGCCCGCCAGGAACAGCACGAACAGGATCGCGTCGGTCCAGACCACCGTCGCGATGCCGCCCATCCAGGTCCACAGCACGGCCACGATCCCGATGGCGCCGATGGAGGCCGCCAGGGGCGGGACGCCGCTGTGGGCCTCGAACCAGGCCAGCTCGGGGGCCAGGATCACGCTCAGGACCACGCCCGTCAGGTACACCCGCGCCGCCTGGCCCAGCACGCCGCCCAGGGAGAAGAGCGCCGTCGCCGCGCGCCGCACGCCCTCGCCCAGGCGTCGGCCCATGTAGTCGTAGGGGCTGTAGATCTTGCGCTCGTAGTAGGCCGGCAGGAGCACGTAGCCCACCACCATGCGCGCGATCAGGGACCCGATCAGGCCCAGCTGCAGGTAGGTGATGTCCCCGCCTTCCTGGAAGACCACGAAGGGCAGGCTGACGTAGGTCACCGCGCTGATCTCGGTGGCCACGATCGACGCGGCCACGGCGGGCCAGGGCAGGGAGCGGCCGCCGAGGAAGAAGTCGTCGAGGTTGCGCTGGCGCCCGGCCATGCGGTGCCCGACCCACGTCGTCAGCAGCAGCACGGCCAGCACGACGCCCCAGTCGAGTGCGCCGAAGCGCCCGCCGAGTTCGAGTCCCGCTTCCACGCCCGTGGTCTACGCGCCGCGGGCCTGGGTTGAAAGCACGAAGGCGCCCAGGGCGGCGGCGCCGGGCTGGCATGCACCGACGAGCTCTGCGCCGGCGAAGTGGCCCAGGGCCGAGCGGTAGCTCTCGAGCTGCAGGAAGCGCGCACCGTGTCCGCCCAGCACCACGTGGGTGGGAGCCCCCTCGGCACTCCGCGCCAGGGCCTCGAGTCGTCCGCGCACCACGTCGCCGAGGGCCTCGGCCGCAGCGGCGAACACGGCCGTGGCCGCAGGGTCGCCGGTGGCTGCGGCCAGCTCCGCCTCCTCGGCCGGCCCGTCCCAGGCGCGCGCGATGCTCGCCGCCGAGACCCGGTCCTCCAGGCAGACACCGTCCGCGTCCCGCAAGCTCCAGAGCGGCTCGAAGCCCGGCTCGATCCAGGCCCCCGCCGCCCGCCGGGCCTCCGCCAGTCCCGTTCCGGGCACGAACACAAGGGCCTCGCCGACCCCGCGGAGGACGCCCTGGTCCCCCGCGCTCTCCCCCACGCCGGCCGCCATGCCGTCCGAGACGAGGGCGCCGATCGGAGCGGCGAGCTCGAAGCCCGCCCGCTCCAGGGCGCGCTCCAGCGCGCGGGTCAGGCCGACGTGCCGCGGGCCGTTGCGCGCCACCAGGATGCCGCCCCCGTCGGACGTCTTGCGTCCCGGCGCCGCCATGCCGATCTGCAGACCTCCCGAGCCCGGCGAGCCGGGTAGGGCGCGCAGCAGGTCAGCGATGACCCGCGCGATGCAGGTCACGCCCTGCCCCGCCGCCCGTTCCTCGTCCGCGGCGGGCTGTGGCCCGTGGGCCGCTTGCGCTTCCTCGAGCTGACGCTCGAGGGCGACGGGCCGGAAGGGCGTCCGACCCTTCGCGAGCCGCGCCTCGACGTGCCGGGAGACCCGGTACCCGCCGTCCTCTGACCCCGCGATGACCTCGACCAGGGCCGCACGCACCCGGGTCGCCCCCAGGTCGACGCCCACGTGGAGGACACTCACGCCGGCGCCAGATCGGCCGCCGCCGCGGCGTCGACCCACAGCTCCAGGTCGGGGTGGGCGCCGAGCAGGGAGGCGGGCAGGTCCGTGCTCGGGGCCTCGCGCAGGAGGCGCGCCACGACCGCGGCCTTGCCGGCGCCGAAGGCCGCGAGGCGCAGGGCGCGGGCCTCGAGCACGTTGGCCAGGCCCAGGGTCAGCCCATGGGTCGGTGCCCCACGTGGGAAGTCGGCGGCCACGGCGGCGCGCGTCGAGGCGGCCAGCTCGACCAGCCGCGTGCGCGAGTCGAGCGCGGCCCCCGGCTCGTTGATGGCCACGTGCCCATGGGTGCCCAGTCCAAGCAGCATCCAGTCGATGCCCCCGGCGTCGCGGATGCGGGCCTCGTACTCGGCCGCCGCGGCCGCGTACGAGGCTCGCGGCCGGGGCAGGTGCGTGTTCGCCGGATCCAGGTCGACGTGGGCGAAGAGCGCGCGCTGCATCGCGCTCTGGAACGAGCCGGGATGCTGCGGCGCGAGGCCGACGTACTCGTCGAGGTTGAAGGTCGTCACGTGGGCGAAGGAGAGCCCCTCCTCGCGGTGGCGGCGCACGAGCTCGGCGTAGAAGCCCGCGGGGGTGCGGCCCGTAGGCAGGCCCAGCACCGCGCGCCGTCCCTCGGCCGCGCGGCGGCGCAGCAGCGCCTCGACCTGATCGGCCAGGGCCGCGGTGGCCTGGGCGACGTCGGGCACACGCCGCAGTCGCCGCTCGTGACCCACGCCGTCGGGCCCGGCCTCGTCCTGCACCTCGGGGGACGAACTCACTTGCCGTCGCCGGGCTGGAACGCGGCGTCCTGCGCCTTCAGCTCCCGCGCGCCGGCCTGGACCACATGCCGCTGCAACCAGTCGATGGTCTCGGCCTGCACGTGCAGGACGCTCTCCCGCGCCTGGTAGCCGTGGCTCTCGAGGGGCAGCATCACCAGCCGCGCCGTGCCCCCGTGGCCCTGCACCCCGGCGAACATGCGCTCGGACTGCATCGGGAAGGTCCCCGAGTTGTTGTCGCGCATGCCGTGGATCAGGAGCAGCGGGTCACGGATCGTGTCCGCGTGCAGAAAGGGCGAGACCGTGAAGTAGGTCTCCCCCGCCTCCCAGACGCTGCGCCGCTCGGACTGGAAGCCGAAGGGCGTCAGGGTGCGGTTGTAGGCGCCACTGCGCGCCACCCCCGCGCGGAAGAGCCGCGAGTGGGCCAACAGGTTGGCCGTCATGAAGGCGCCGTAGCTGTGGCCGCCCACGGCAACGCGCTCGGGGTCGCAGACGCCCTTCGCGTCGACCGCCTGGATGGCCGCCTCCGCGGCCTGGACGATCTGCTCGATGAAGGTGTCGTTCATCGTCTCGGGGTCCCCGATCACTGGCATGGTCGCGCCATCGAGCACCGCCCAGCCCTGGGTCAAGAGCGCGAGGTGCGAGATGCCCCCGACGCGGGTGAAGCGCCAGGGACTGGCGCTCACCTGCCCCGCCGTGCTCGGGTCGTTGAACTCCCTCGGGTAGGCCCAGACGAAGAGCGGCAGGCGCGTCCCGGGTTCGTAGCCTGCGGGCAGGTAGAGGGTCCCGGAGAGGGGCACGCCGTCGGCGCGCGCGTAGGTCAGGAGCTCCTGGGTCACGCCGCGCAGCGCGGGCTGGGGATCCGGGTACTCGGTCAGGGCGCTGATCCCGTCGCCCACGACGCCATCCTCCACCGGAGCCCGCAGGCGGTAGTTGGGCGGGGACTCCTTCGTCTCGTGGCGCGTGACGAAGGTGGGCCGTGGCCCGCTGGTGTCGACCAGGGCCACCAGGCTCTCGTAGGACCCGGGGGCGCAGCGCCAGACGCGCTCGGTCTCGAGGCTCTCCAGGTCCTGGCGGTCGAGGAAGGGCAGCAGGCCCTCGGGCGAGGCCCCCGAACCGGCGCGCCAGACGTGGGTGCCATCCTGGCGCACGATCGCCTGGCCGCTGTCGTCCGCACGCGTCAGCAGGCTGCCGGGGTCACCGTAGCGGTCGCGGATGCTGCGATCCTCGAGCACCCGCGGCGGCGCGGCGCCGGAGAGGTCGTGCAGCAGCGCGCGCATCCAGCGCCGCTCGCGGTCGTACTCGCGGGTCAGGGCCAGGGTCGTGTCGCCGAACCACGAGATGCCCCAGGCGCGCTGCTCGACGCGCAACAGCTCGCGCGGCTCGACGTCGAAGGGCGCCGCCCAGACGACGAAGCGGTCGCGGTGCTCGGCCTCGTTGCGCGGATCGCCCCCGTCCAGCGCCTCGCTCCAGACCAGGGTCGCGGGGTGCCCCGCCTTCCACTGGAAGCTGCGCGGGCCCGTGCGCACGCCCTCGATGGGGATGCCGTCCCCCAGGGGCACGTCGGCGACCCGAGTCGCACTGCCGTCTTCGAGGTCGATCACCTCGACCCGCTGCGGAAAGCGGTACCACGGCAGGAGGAAGGAGAAGGGGCGCTGCACCCGGGCGACGAGCACGTGGCGACCGTCCGGGGCGGGGTCGGCCGTGGCCCACAGCGCCGGTGACTCGTCCGCGGCGACCTGGCGCTTCTGGCCCGTGACCGACACGATCACCAGGTCGCAGGCGGCGTAGTGTTCGAAGAGCGCACCGTCGTGCTCGTCCCGCAGCAGGTCCTGGTACGTCCGCACCGGCGAGTCCTTGCCCGAGCTCTCCTGGGTCACAGGTCCCTTGGGCACGTTCGAGCGCGCCGGCTCCTCAGCGCGCCCCTGGGGCACGACGCGGCAGATCAGGCTGGTCCCGTCGGGCATCCACTGGGGGTAGCCGAGCAGGGTCGAGAGGCGGTCCGAGAGGCGCACCGGCGTGGTCGGCGCGTCGACCGAGGCGACCCACAGCTCGGAGCCGGCCTTGCCCACCAGCACGAAGGCGAAGTGGCGGCCGTCGTGGGACCAGCGGGTCCAGTCCAGGCGCGCGCTGGAGAGGGGCACGCGCACCTCGCTCTTGGCGGCCAGCCCGCGCAGGGAGAGCCCGCTGTCGAAGCTGGTGCGGAAGGACGCGTTGGCGGCGGGGTCGATACGCATGCCGGCCAGGCGCAGCATGCGCCGGGCCAGGTCCTCGATGGAGGGCAGGGCGGCGCGCTCGATCACCAGGGCGTGGCGTGCGTCCGGCGCGAACGAGAGCCGCGGCGCCGGGGCCGCATCGATCAGCTCGACCACCTCCGGCGGCGGCAGTCGGTAGGCCTCCTGGGCCGCGGCGGGCAGGGCGGGAACGAGGGCGAGGACGCTGAGGGCGATGCGCATGGGCTCTTGGTGGTTCGCGGTCTCGGGGGCATTGACTAGGGTAACGCGATGCTGCGCGAACGCCCGAAGGGATCCCTGCTCCTGGCCACTCTCACCTGCGCCCTGCTCTGCGCGCCTGCCTGCGGCCCCGAGGCGGGAAGTGCAGCCCGGCCCGCGAACCTGGTGGTCGTCACCATCGACACCCTGCGCGCCGACCACCTCTCCTGCTACGGCTACTTCCGCGAGACCTCGCCCGGGATCGACGCCCTGGCGGCGGAGGGGCTCCTGTTCGAGGCCTGCCAGACCCCGGTGGCGCAGACCCTGCCGACGCACACCAGCCTGTTCACCGGCCTGGATCCCATCGAGCACGGCATCGAGGCCAACCTGGACCAGGTCCGCGGCGAGTACGTGCCCGCGCCCTCGATCCGCACCTTCGCCGACGTGCTCGCGGAGGCCGGCTACCACACGGCCGCCTTCGTCAGTGCGGAGCCCGTCAAGCGCGCGGGTGGCCTGGCCCGGGGCTTCGATGTCTGGTGGGAGCCGGAGGAGCGCAAGGTCACCTCGGACGTGACGGTGGAGCGCGTCCTGGCCTGGCTTCAGGACGCACCGCGGGAGCCGTGGTTCGTCTGGATCCACCTCTTCGACCCGCACGCCCCGTATGACCCCCCGGGGGAGTACGCCACCCTCTTCGGCGGCGAGGCGGAGCAGGCCGCGTGGCTCGAGGAGCGCGCGATCCCGCGCGAGTTGCCGCCCAACGCGAACCGACCGCAGCCCGTCGACCTGGT
>JAJFFA010000680.1 GCA_021776885.1 Planctomycetota bacterium | reverse complement strand
CAACCACAACCCGAACAACCCGAACCACGTCGGGGACCGGGCGATCCTCCCCTGGGTCGTGTGGCGCAGCATCTGCGAGTTCCTCTCGCCCCTGCGCTTCGGCGTCTGACTACCAGCCCAGGGAGGCGAGGGCGCGCTGGGCGGGAGCGCCGGGCTCGAGCCAGTCGATCGCGAACTTGCGGAACCAGGTTCCCTGCCGCCGGGCGAACTGGCGTGTGCGCAGGGCGATGAGTTCCTCCGTTTCCTCTCGCTCCGCCTCACCGTCCGCCCAGGCCAGGACCTCGCGGTAGCCCAGGGCCGCCGCCGAGGTGCGCCCGAAGCCGGGCCCCGAGCGAATCGCCAGGGCCTCCTCGCGCCAGCCCGTATCGAGCATCGCGCGGGTGCGTCGGGCGATGCGCTCGCCCAGCACTCCACGTTCGGGGGCCAGGCCGATCAAGCGCGCGCCGCGCTCCCGCGGCTCCGGGCCGTCCCCCCACTGGGTCTGGAACGACGAGAGCGGACGCCCCGTCTGCTCGAGCACCTCGAGGGCGCGCAGGACGCGCTTCTCGTCCGCCGGGTGCAGGCGCTCCGCGGCGGCGGGGTCGTGACGGGTGAGCTCGGCGAAGAGCGCCTCGCGCCCCTCCTCTCGCATGCGCCGCCTCAGGGCCTCGCGCAGGGCAGGGTCGACGGCGGGCCCCTCGAACAGGCCGCGCAGGACCGCGGCCAGGTAGAAGCCGGTCCCGCCCACGAAGAGGGCCCGCCGGCCGCGGGAGCGCACCGCGTCGAGGGCCGCACGGACGTCGTCCAGGTAGCGCTTGGCGTCGTAGCTCTCCTCGGGCCCGACCCGGTCGATCAGGTGGTGCGGAACACGCTCGCGCTCCTCCACGCCAGGCTTGGCCGTCCCGATGTCCAGGCCGCGGTACACGAGCATCGAGTCCAGGGACAGGATCTCCGCACCGGCCTGCTCGGCCAGGTCGAGGGCCAGGGCGGTCTTCCCGGAGGCGGTCGGGCCGACCAGGAAACACAGGGGCGCCTGATCGAGGGGGTCCATGGGTTCGTGCGACATGCTTGCGAACACCGAGGTTACGCGACGGGGGTGAGGAGTTCGTGAGCGCGGCTGGATCCGTCGCCGCTTCGGTGCGATGAATGCCCGTACCCTTGTGGTCGCCCCGCGTCCCCCTGCGTTGCCATGCTCCACGCCCTGACCCTGCTCGCCCTGCTCCACGCCCCCTTTGGCCCCTTGGCTCCGGTCGCTCCGGGCGATACGGGCGCTCCGGGCCCCGCGCCCTCCAGCCAGGGCAACCAGGACACGCCGCAGAACCCCTTCGCCGCCCCGAAGGCGGCTCCCGTCCTGGCCAGCGACGGCCAACCGGCTGAACCCGGGCGCATCCCCGCGGACACCTCCCCGGCGGCGCGCGAGCGCTGGCAGGAGCTCGCGGCGCGGGTCGCAGAGGACGCCACTCCGCTGCGCTCCTTCGACCTGTACTTCGACGTCATCGTGCGTCGCCAGGGGGGCAGCAACGACCTGGGCAAGGTGCGCTACGCCTTCGACGCGGAGCGTTCGTGGCTGCGCTCGGAGTTCCTGAAGGCACGCCGCGTGCAAGTGCGCGGGCCGCGCGGCGACTGGCTCAGCGAGGACGGCGTAGCCACGTCCTTGACCGGGCGCGAGAACACGAAGAGCCGCGAGGAGATGGACGACTGGGTCGCCATCGCGAAGAACTTCCTGACCATCGCGCGCCTGGGCTCGGTGCGCCTGGTGCGCATCGAGGCCGTCGACGGCCCCGGGGTTCCGTTGCCGCGCAAGGACATCGGCGCCCGCGCGCAGGGTCTGACCTGGCTCGCGGTGTCGAGCCCCGACTTTCGTATCACGCGCTCCGTCCGCGGCACGCTCGAGCCCGTCTACCGCGCCGTCCTGGGCTACTCCCCCGGCGCTGAGAACGCCCTCTCGATCGTGCTCCTCAGCGAGGACGACCAGCGCACGATCGTGATCGAGTCGGCCCAGCTGATCACCCTCGACGGCTGGCGCGACTTCGACGGTCAGCGCCTGCCCCAGGAGATGAAGGTCTACGGCGTCGACCTCGACAGCCAGCCCTGGACCTTCCAGAACCAGCCCCTGGCCGACATGTGGCTCTCCAGCGACAAGGCCCGGCTCAACCCGCGGCTGGGCGAGGCACTGTTCCTGCCGGAGTGAGGCCGCGTACGGCGTGGACTAGCGCTTCACCTCGGCCTTCGAGAAGAAGACCAGGAGCTCCAGGTCCTCTTCGATCTCGAAGAAGCGGTGCTCGACGAAGGCCCCCACGAAGAGCGTGTCCCCCGGCTCGACCTGGCGCGTCTCGTCGCCCGCGCGGAAGCTCCCGCGGCCCGCGATGACGTAGTACACCTCGTCCTCGTCGTGGGGGCCCTGGCGGTCCGGCCCGCCGGCCGGGAGGCGGTAGATCCCGCTGGAGAGGGTCGGCCGGTCGAGGAACCCGAGGTACGCGCGCCCGTCCTCGCGCGCACGCTCACGCAGCTGCTCGAGACCGAAGGCCTCGAAGCCCGGGAGCGCCGGCTCGCCCTCGCCTTCGCCCTCCTCCGCGCCCTCTCCGCCGCCCTGGGCCATGCCCAGGCGCAGCAGCAGTCCGAGGACCAGCGCGGACACCAGCAGCAGCAGTGTACTGACCGGCCTCACGGCGCGTCGCTCCCCGCCGCGGCGGCCTCGCGCACGGCGCGGCTCGCGGCGCGCGCGGCGTGGAACTCGCTCGTCTCGTACCACTCGGGGAAGCGGCTCCCGTTCGCCAGCTCGTCACCGATCGCGTAGTACAGCCCCAGGTCCTCGACCGCGCCGCTGAGGTCCCAGTCCGGGTCGAACTCGTCCGCCGGCTTGTGGTAGCGCAGCGCGAGGTACTCGTCCGCCCGTGCACGTCCCCACTCGGCCCCGTGGATGCGGTGGTCGACTCCGCTCTCCGCGTACAGCACCGGCACCCCGACCTGGGCGAAGTTGAAGTGGTCCGAGCGGAAGAAGTAGCCCTTCTCGGGGCTGTCTTCGGGCACGAGCACCCGGTCCTGGGCCGCGGCGTGCTGCGCCAGCAGCTCCTCGAGCTGGGACTGCCCGAAACCGACCACGCTCACGTCGCGGGTCGGACCCGTGACGTTCAGCCCATCGATGTTGATCGCGGCCACCGTGGTCTCGAGGG
>JAJFFA010000679.1 GCA_021776885.1 Planctomycetota bacterium | reverse complement strand
GGCAGACCGCGGCCCAGGCCCTGGCCTGGCTGGAGCAGACCGCACGCGAGCTGGCCCCGAAGCTCCCCGAAGAGGCCCTCGCCCCCCCGGAACACGAGCTCCCCGAGCACCCGACCGGCAGCGGAGCCCCCTTCGGGCACTCCCGCCCCGCCGCCCGCGCCTGGCTGGCGGCCTGGTTCGACGCAGCCGCCCGGGCCCTGGAGCCCTGGCGCGGGGGGGAGCGCGCCGCCGCGACCAGCCCCTTGCGCCTGTGGCCGCACCACTTCGACCTGGCGACCCTCTGGAACCTCGACCCGGGGGCCACGGGCGAGGACGCCCCTTCGATCAACGCGGGCCTCTCCCCGGGCGACGGGACCATCGAACTCCCTTATTTATACGTCACGCCCTGGCCGCCCCCCTCGACCCCCTCGTCATCGGCCTGGCCGACCCTGGCCGGCGGCGGTCGCTGGCACACCGAGGGCTTCGTCGCGGCGGTGCTCGAGGCGGTGCAGAACGACGGCGGCGACAAGGCCCCGCCGTCCGCCTTCCTGGCCGGCTTCCTGGACGGCGCGACCGATGCCTGCCTCGGACTCGTCGCGCCCGGCGGGTCACGACCGTAGGATCCTCCCCCCGAATCCTCGACGCGCCACCATGCCCCCCCCCACCGCGACGACCCCGTGGGCGCCCCTGCGCCCGACGCTGGTCTACGCGCTGCTAGCTCTGCCGCTGGCCGCGTGCTCGATCTCCGGGCTCGCGACCAGGGGCCTCTCGAGCGCCCTGGCGGAGAGCGGCGACGTCTTCGCCAGCGACGACGACCCGGAGCTGGTGCGCGACGCCCTGCCCTTCGGCCTCAAGACCATCGAGCTGCTCTTGAGCGATCGTCCCGAGGACACGGGGCTGCTCCTGGCGGCAGCCCGCGGGTTCACCCAGTACAGCTACGCATTCATCGAGGGCGAGCTCTCGGCCGACCTGCCCTACAGCGAGCGCGAGCGCGGCCGCGAGCGCGCCCTGCGCATGTACTTGCGCGCGCGTGACTATGGCCTGCGCGGGCTGGCCGTCGACCACGACGGCATCGGCGCCGAACTCTCCCTCGACCCGGCGGCCGCCACCCAGCGCCTCGAGCTCGAGGACGTCGAGCTGACCTTCTGGACGGCCCTCGCCTGGGGCGCGGCGATCTCCCTGGGCCAGGAGCGGCCGGAGCTGGTCGCCGACATCGACGCCGTGCGCGCCCTGCTCGGCCGCGCGCTCGAGCTGGACGCGGGCTTCGACGAGGGCGCCGTGCACGTGGCCCTGATCCGCATCGAGTCCCTGCCCGAGATGATGGGCGGTTCCCCGGAGCGCGCGCGCGAGCACTTCGAGCGCGCGGTCGGACTCTCGGACGGCAGGAGCGCCGCGCCCTACCTCGCCTTCGCGTCGAGCCTCTCGGTCGCGAACCAGGACCGCGCCGAGTTCGAAGAGCTGCTCGGGCTGGCCCTCGCCATCGACCCCGACGCCACGCCCTCGCTACGCCTCGCCAACCACCTCGATCAACGCCGTGCCCGGGTTCTGCTCGAGCGCGCCGACGACCTGTTCCTCGAACCCCTCGAGTGACGCCCATGGGACGCTCCGCCACATTGATCCTCTCCCTGGCCCTGGCCCTGACCTCCGCCGCCCCGCCTGAGCCGCCTGAGCCGACGGCCTCGCCGGTCTCGGCGACCCCGGCCCCCGCACTCGCCCGCGGCACGACCATCAAGCTGGCCACGATCTTCCCCGACGGGTCGATCTGGCACCGCGCCTTCGAGCAGATGGGCGAGGCCTGGGAGCGGGAGACCGACGGCGACATCAAGCTGCGCATCTACCCCGGCGGCGTGGCGGGTGACGAGCCCGACTTCGTGCGCAAGATGCGCATCGGGCAGATCCACGCGGCGTCGATGACCATCAACGGCCTGGGCGAGCTCGACGAGGGCTTCCGGGTCTTCGAGATCCCGCTCTTCTACCAGTCGTACGAGGAGATCTTCCACGTCATCGAGGCCCTCGGCCCGATGCTCGAGGCGCGCCTCGAGGAGAAGGGCTTCAAGCTCCTGCACTGGGGCCACGGGGGCTGGGTGCACGTCTTCTCGAAGCAGCCGGTGCGCTCCCTGGCCGACCTCAAGCGCCTGAAGATGTTCACCTGGGCCGGCGACAACCGCATGGTGCAGTGGTGGAAGAACAACGGCTTCCATCCCGTGCCCCTGGCCGCGACCGACATCATGACCGGGCTCGAGACGGGCTTGATCGAGGCCGTGCCGACGCCGCCCCTGGCCGCCCTCTCGCTGCAGTGGTTCCGCGGCACGCCGCACATGCTCGACCACCGCATCGTGCCCTACCTGGGCGGGACCGTCGTCTCGACGCGCACCTGGGAGAAGCTCGATGACGATCAACAAGAAGCCCTGCTCGAGGGCGCCAAGGGGGCCGAAGAGCTGCTGATGTCCGAGGTCCCTCCGAAGGAGTCCGAGGCGATCGAGGCGATGAAGGAGCGCGGCCTGAGCGTGCACCCGTTGTCGGACTCGCCCGAGAACTGGGAGGCGGTCGCCAGCGCCTTCGCCGAGGAGATGCGCTCGACGGTCATCCCCGAGGACGTGTTCCAGGCTGCCTTGGCCGCACGCGACGCCTTCCGCGCGCGCTAGGTTGGGCGCGCGCTCCCCCGTCCGCGCACCGCGAACATGAAGCTCCTGGCGCGACTCGAGGACGTGGCGCACGGCCTCATGCTGCTGGGCATGGTCGGCCTGCCCCTGGCCGAGATCGTCGCGCGCCTGGCGGGCACCGGGGTCCCCGGCTCGCAGACGATCGTCCAGCACCTGTGCCTGGCCCTCGCCTTCCTCGGCGCCGCCCTGGCCGCGCGCGACGGCACGCTGCTGTGCCTGGCCACCGGTGAGTTCCTGCCCCAGGGTCGTCCGCGCCTGTACGCCGGTGCGATCTCCGCCGCCGTGGCCGCCGCGGTCTGCCTGCTCCTGGCCCACGGAGCCTGGGAGGTGGTCGTGGTCGAGCGCGAGGGGGGCGGCCTCGCCGGGGGACTGTTCCCGGTCTGGATGGCCCAGCTGGTGATGCCCGTCGGCCTGCTGCTGATCGCCCTGCGGCTGGTGTGGCGCGCCGGGGTGCCCCGCGTGGGGGTCGGCGAGTCCGTGGCGGAAGGGACAGGACTGGAGAGTGCGCACGGGGGGGACGGAGGGAGCGCTTTCTTGCGCCCGCGCGAGCGCGCGGGGGCCCGCGCCATCGCCCTGCTCGGCATCCTGGCCGGCGCCTGGCTGGCCGTGAACAGCCTGCTGCTCGAGGACTGGCCGGTCTGGCCCGGACTGCTGCTGGTCGGCGTCGGCACGCTGCTCGGCGGGCCCCTGTTCACGGCCATCGGAGGTTGCGCCGTCCTGCTCTTCCTGGCCGACGGTGGTCCGGCCGCGGCCGTGCCGGCGGAGTCCTACCGCCTGTCCGTCTCGGCTCACCTGCCGGCGATCCCGCTCTTCACCCTGACGGGCTTCCTGCTCGCCGAGGGGCAGGCCGCCCGCCGCCTGCTGCGGGTCTTCCGCGCCCTGCTGGGCTGGATGCCCGGTGGAACCGCGGTGGTGTGTGCCGCCCTGTGCGCCTTCATGACCGTGTTCACGGGCGGGTCCGGGGTGACGATCCTGGTGCTCGGCGGGATCCTGCTGCAGGCCCTGCGCTCGGACGGCTACCGCGAGACCTTCTCCCTCGGCCTGCTCACGGCGTCGGGTTCCCTGGGACTGCTCCTGCCCCCGGCCCTGCCCCTGATCCTGTTCGGCATCGTGGCCGAGGTCCCCATCGGCGACCTGTTCCGCGGCGGCATCCTGCCGGGGCTGCTGCTGGTCGGCTTGATCGCCCTGTGGGGTGTGCGCGAGGGTCTGCGCCAGGGAGCATCGCGCTCGCCCTTCACCCTGCGCGAAGCCCGCGGCGCCCTGTGGGAGGCGCGCTTCGAGCTGGCGCTGCCCTTCGTCGTCGCCCTGCCCTTCCTCAGCGGGCACGCGACCCTGGTCGAGACCTCGGCCGTGACCGCCCTCTACGCCCTGGTCCTGCAGACCGTGATCCATCGCGAGATCAAGACCGGCGCCGACTTCCTGCGCGTCGTGCGCGAGTGCGCGGCCCTGGTCGGCGGAGTGCTGATGATCCTGGCCGTCGCCCTCGGCCTGACCAGCTGGATGGTCGACGCGGACATCGTGCGCATCCTGATCGACTGGGTCGCGGAGCACATCGAGTCGAAGCTCGTCTTCCTCCTGTGCCTGAACATCTTCCTGCTGCTCGTCGGCTGCGTGATGGACATCTTCTCGGCCACCGTGGTGGTCGTGCCGCTGATCGTCCCCCTGGGCGAAGCCTTCGGAATCGACAAGGTGCACCTGGGCATCCTGTTCATCGCCAACCTCGAACTCGGCTACCTGACGCCGCCCGTGGGCCTGAACCTGTTCCTGGCCTCGTACCGCTTCGAGAAGCCCCTCTTGACGATCTACCGCGCCGCCCTGCCGATGCTCCTGATCCTGGGCATCGGTGTGCTGGTGATCACGTATGTGCCGTGGCTGACCACGGCGCTTCTGTGAAGCCTGTGTAGTGAGGGCGGGCAGGCCGAGGCCAACTTCGCCCGGTTTTCCTGAACCGCGGGGGGGGCCGGGGCCGATCCCTCGACCATGACCCCTTCCCCGCGCTCCGACCAGCGCGCCCTGTCGCGCGTCACTCTCCTGGCCCTCGGCCTCTCCTTCCTCGGCGCTTGCAGCCTGTCGCCCGTGCGCTCGTCGACGTCCGCAGCGCCGAGCCAGAGCGCCTTCGCCGTCACCGAGGGCGCGCGCAACAGGCGCGTCCCCAGCGAGGCCCTGTCGAGCCGCGCCCGCGCCGAGCTCTACGCGAACGCCGTGGCTGAGGCCCACGGCGCGGAGTCCTGGTTCGAGCGGGGCCCCCTGCGCTTCGACGTCGAGGCGCTGCTGGGCGGCCAGGCCTTCCGCGGCGCCTTCTGGATCGAGCCCGGCGGCGAGCGCGTGCGCCTCGAGCTCGATGGCGGGGTCATCGCTGTCTGGGACGGAGAAGAGGCCTGGGTCAGCCCGGGCCCTGAGGCCTTCCCCTCCGCGCGCTTCCACCTGCGCACGATCCCCTACCTGCTCGCCCTGCCCTTCAAGCTGAACGATCCGGGGACGCGGCTCTACGTGCAGAGCCCGCGCCGCTTCGAGGACGACCTGAAGTCGACCGCGCGGCTGACTTTCGACCAGAACGTCGGCGACACGCCCGACGACTGGTTCCTGGTCTTCACCGACCGCGAGACCCACCGCCTGGACGGGCTGGCGTACATCGCGACTTACTTCACGACGGCCTTCCGCGCGGAGCAGGACCCCCACGCCGTGGTCTTCGACAACTTCGCTCTGATCGGCGGCGTGCGCCTGCCGCGCTCCTTCAAGATCTACCGCTGGAGCGAGGAGCTCGGCGTCCACGGCCAGGCCATCGGCAGCGCGCGCCTGCGCGGCATGCGCTTCGTCGAGCCGAGCGCGGAACTCTTCGAAGCCCCGCACGGCGCCTTGCCCGCGCCCCTCAACCGCGACGAGGACGCGTAGCTCTAGGCGGTACGGAACCAGGTTTATCGCCGCCGCCACCGCGGCGGCAGCCGCCGCGGGGGGGGCGGCGGTAAAACAGGGTACGGACCGCCACCCGAAGTGTTGAGCTGAACGGGCTGTGTGTTGAACGGAGCCACCCCCGGGAG
>JAJFFA010000678.1 GCA_021776885.1 Planctomycetota bacterium | reverse complement strand
GCCGGAGGCGCCGCGCTCGAGGACGTAGAGCGCTCCGTACTCGCGCCGCGGGTTCTCGCCGGGGCGCGAGGAGAGGGGCGCGCCGACCACGGCACGCGCGCCGTCCATGGCGATGGAGGCGCCGAACAGGTCGCCTGGCTGGCCGTTCGGGACCTCGATCTTCTGCACCTGGTTCCAGAGGCCGGCGAGGTTCTTCTCGAAGGCGTAGAGCGCGCCGCTCTCGAGCCGCGCGCCGGTCCCCTTGAGCGGGGCGCCGACCAGGATCGTCTCGCCGTCGGTGGCGACGGCCGCGCCGAACCACGAGCGCCGCTCGGCGTCGTTCGGTTGCAGCTCGCTGGTGAAGACCCAGTCGATCACCGGCAGGCTCTCGAAGACCAGGACCGAGCCCGAGTTGGGACCGGCGGCGTTGCGCCGGCTGACGCCGCTCGCGCACACGGCGCCCTGCAGGGCCAGGGAGTTCTGGATGTAGAAGAAGTTGTGCTCGTCGAGGTCGCCCGCGTTCGCCGTCAGGCTGTAGACCCAGTCGCTGCCGACAGCATCGAAGATGTGGACGCGGACACCGGGGGAACTCGTGGCCTGATGGTCGAGTACCGCCAGGTGCAAGCCGTCGTGGCTCGCCGCGTAGCCGAAGCCCTGGGTGAGCTGGGGCGGATCGATGCGAGCGGTCTCGAGCTGGGCGAACAGGGGGGAGCAGGCGGCGAGGACGGCCGCGGGAAGTGCAGTCTTGCGCATGGTAGGAAGTCCCTTTGATGGAGGAAGGAGGGCAAGGCGCCAGGCCGTCGGATGTACCGCGGCCCAGGGCGCCGGTTACAACCGAGCGGGGTAGCTGGACGGCAACTGGGACGCGTCCTGGTCGTGCATCGCCCAGGTCTTTGAGCCCAAGGAGCCCGGCGGGGACTTGCCCGACCCCGGGGACCTGCCGGGCTGCACGGACCAGGGCCCCGGCTTCAGCTCGGCGCCCACGGACTCGACCCTGGCTCCGGGCTCGGTCTGCATCGACGCCGGCGACAACTTCGCGCTGCCCGCCGGCGCCTAGACCGACCTTGGCGACCCGGCGCCCGACTCGGGACGCGGCCAGGCGCAGATCGTGGGTATGCGGGCCTTCGAGCGTCCCTGATCCCGACCCGGCGAGCGCCCGAGTCCGTGCGGTGCAAGCCGCGGCAGGTGGGGCTCGGAGCGCTGTGGGTTCCGGGCCGCCAGGCGTGGCGTTGCGGTTACGCTGGGCTGCTCACGGGCTCGACCCGAGGCTCTCATGAACGCACAAGACCCCGAACAGACCGGCTCGGGAGCGAAGCTTCCGTCCGTCGAGAGTACGTTTCGCGACGCGCTCTCGAAGACCCACGGCGAGGGCGCCGATCCGACCCTCTTGCTGAAGGGCGACGACGACGTCGATCTGTCGTCGGTGGAGCGCATCGCCAGCCTGGCCGCGACGAGGACGCACACCCGCTACGTCCTCGAGGGCGAGCTCGGGCGGGGGGGCATGGGCGCGGTGCTCAAGGTCTTCGACACGGACCTGAGGCGCAGGCTGGCCATGAAGGTCATCCTCGGCGACGGCGCGGCGCAGGGCTCGGCGAGCCAGCGGGTCTCCCTCGCGCGCTTCCTCGAGGAGGCTCAGGTCTCGAGTCAGCTCGAGCATCCGGGCGTCGTGCCGGTCCACGAGCTGGGCCTCGACGCGGAGGGCAACGTCTACTTCACGATGCGGCTGGTGCGCGGCCGCGAGCTGAAGGAGGTCTTCCAGCTGCTCCACGCGGGCGACGAGGAGTGGGGCATCACACGCGTGCTCGGAGTCCTCTTGAAGGTCTGCGAGGCGATGGCCTACGCGCACGACACGGGCGTCGTTCACCGCGACCTGAAGCCGGCCAACGTGATGGTCGGCAAGTACGGCGAGGTCTACGTGATGGACTGGGGGCTGGCGCGCGTCGAAGGCCGGGCGGACGCGCGCGACCTGCGCATCGATGCGTCTCTCGCGACCCTCTCGGAAGTGAACACGGACCGCAAGGAGTCGCGCGACGGAGATCTCGACTCGCCGATCATGACCATGGACGGAGCGGTGGTCGGCACCCCGGCCTACATGCCTCCCGAGCAGGCGCGCGGAGAGATCGAGCACGTCGACCGGCGCTCGGACGTGTACTCGGTCGGCGCCATGCTCTATCAGCTCTTGACGGGCTGCGTGCCGTTCGTCCCGAAGGACGCGCGCGTCTCGGCGCGCACGATCCTGATGCGCGTGCTCGAGGGGCCTCCGCGCCCGATTCGAGAGCTGAAGCCGACGGGCGTCCCGGCCGAGCTCGAGGCGATCTGCTGCAAGGCGATGGCGCGCCAGCCCGACGAGCGCTACGCGGACATGGGCGAGCTCGCAGGTGACCTGCGCGCCTTCCTCGAGGGCCGCGTGGTGCGCGCCTACCGCACCGGTGCGGTGGCGGAGTTCCGCAAGTGGGTCGCGCGCAACCGGGCGGTGGCGGCCAGCCTGGCCGCCGTGGTCCTGACCTTGGTGGGAGGCCTGGCCCTGATCCTGGCGGTGCGCGAGCAAGGCCTGCGACGGCTGATCGAGGTGAACGCCTCCTTGCAGGAGGCGCGGGACCTGGCCCAGATGGCCGAGGCGGACGCCAACCAGCGCGCGGCCGAGCTCGAGAAGATCGCGGAGTTCCAGGCCCGGCAGCTGACCGAGATCGACCCCGAGACGATGGGGGCGCGGCTGCGGCTGGCGCTGATCGAGGCCGCGCCGAGCGAGCGGCGCGAGTCGCTCTCGGCCAGCCTGATCGGACTCAACTTCACCAATCTGGCGCTCGGGACCCTCGAACAGAACCTGTTCGCGACGTCGCTCGAGGCGATCGACGTGCAGTTCGCGGACCAGCCGCTGGTGCAGGCGCGGCTGCTCCAGACCATCGCTCGATCGATGGGCGACCTGGGGCTGTACGAGCTGGCGCAGGAACCGCAGGAGCGCGCCCTGGCGCTCCGGCGCCGCCTGCTGGGCGCTGAGCACAGGGACACGCTCTCCTCGATCGTGGGTCTGGCGCTGCTGCTCGAGCTGCGCGGGAGAGACTCCGAGGCCGAGCCGCTTTGCCAGGAGGCGATCGCAGGAGCGCGTCGCCACCTGGAGGACGATGATCCGCTCACGCTGGAAGCGCTCAGCACCATGGGGGTCCTGCTGCGCGCGCAAGGGAAGCTGGACGAGGCCGATCCGTACTTCCGTCAGGCCCTCGACGGCCGGCGCCGAGTCCTCGGCGACGAGGATC
>JAJFFA010000677.1 GCA_021776885.1 Planctomycetota bacterium | reverse complement strand
TTAGTCCCGGTGGACTGGAAGGTGACGAAGGCCCCGTCGCCGGAGACCGAGGGCGCACTCGACGCGCCGTTGGCTGCCGCTGACCCGTTCGCGATCACGCTCACCAGGGTCGCCTGCCCCGTCGCCAGTTCGAACAGGTAGACGTCGCTCAGGCCGTCCGCATCGCCACTGTCGAAGTCGGACGAAAGGCTCTGGAACGCGACCCACTGCCCGTCGCGCGACAGGGCCGGCGCCGTGGCCCCTTCCGCCGCGACGCCCCCCGCCAGAGGCCCCACGACGGTCGTCGTGTCATTGGCCAGGTCGCGCACGTAGATGTCCGTGGCCGAGTTGTTGTCGACCGTACCCGGGAAGGCCACACCGCTCTCGAAGGCCACACGCCCGCCGTTCCCGGAGATCGACGGATGGTCGCACTGCCCCACGACCTCGACCTGCCCCGGCCCCAGGCTGACACGGATCGTGGTCTGCGAGAGGCTGTTGTAGCGAAAGATGTCGCGGGTCCCATTGAAGTCGTTCGGGACAAGCAGCCCCGAATCGCTTGCATAGGCCACGAACGGACCCGCCGCGGAGAGCGAGGGGTGGACGCCCCCGCGGGCCACGCCGGAAGCGTCCGCGCTGACCAGGGTCGTGAGGCCGCTCGCCAGGTCGTGGAGGAACACGTCATCGGCGTTGTTCGTGTCGATGCCGACCAGGGGCGCATCGCTCTGGAACGCCACGTAGCGGCCGTTGCCGGAGAGGGTCACATTGCGAACGGAGGCGCCGGCAGAGTCGAAGTCAGCGTTGCGGCTGGCCAGGTAGAGGAAGTTGAACAGCTGCCCGTCCTGGCACGCGTCCGGGATCAGGTCGCCGTTGATGTCGGGTGCCCCGGCGGCGACGTCGTAGCAGTCGGGAACACCGTTGGAGTCGCAATCGACCAGGGGCTCGAACGCGTCGAGCACGCCGTTGCCGTTGCAATCCGCATGCGCACTGCTCGCTCCCTCCACGATCTCGCAGCGATCGGGAAGGCCGCTGGAGTCGAGGTCCGACAACTCCCCGCCCGAGAGCTGGTCAGCGTCGTCCAAGCAGTCACAGCTGCAGTCGTTCGGCGCCGGTCGAACGAAGACCCGGCAGGTCGCCTCATTCGAGACCAGGCAGCCGTCCTTCTTGGCCTGGTAGAAGATCGCCTCATAGAAGTTGCACGAGTCGTCCATGCTGTGGTTGTAGAAGACCCTCCTCGAGTCGCGCCGTGCGAAGCCTTGCTGCGGCCCCGAAATACGAAACGGCTTCGTGGTCGGCGTGACGCCGTCGTCGTTCTCCAGGACGTCGAACAGGGCGTTCGTGCGGTAGTCGAGGGCGAACGTCCCGTCCAGACCATCGGCGAGTGCCTCGACCGGCTCGAGCAGGTCGGAGACTCCGTTCTGGTTGCAATCCGGGAAGCGCGGCGGCGCGTCGTTGAGCGGGGGCAGGGACGACTGCGGAACGAGGGCAAAGAGGAGCGGCAGGAACATGGGGACGCCTCCAGTGAATGCAGTTCGATGAGCTAGATCGACCAGTCAGTCTAGCCGGGCATCGGAGATCGTCTCGGACGACCCTCGTGCCCCTGGTTCAGAACGCATTCCAGTCGCACACCAGTCGTGATTTCCGGTGTTCCTCGACCTACTCGCCGCTGCCAGCGCCCGCTGGCTGCGCCGGCCTACCCCCCGGCGCTGTAGTACGTCGGGGTTCCTGGGCCCACGGGTAGGCCGAGGACGAAGGTCCAGACGTAGAACAGGATCACCCAGCCCACGAGGTAGGCGATCGAGTAGGGGATCATGGTCGCGATCAGGGTGCCGATGCCGAGCTTCTTGTCGTAGCGCATGGCGAAGGCCAGGATCAGCCCGAAGTAGCTCATCATCGGGGTGATGATGTTCGTGGTCGAGTCGCCGATGCGGTAGGCGGCCTGGATCACCTGGGGGCTGTAGCCCACGCTCATCAGCATCGGCACGAAGATCGGCGCCGTCACGGCCCACTGCGCCGACGCGCTGCCCAGCATCAAGTTGACGCCGCAGCACATCAGGATGAAGGGCAGGAACACGGCCGGTCCCGTCAGGTTCCACTGCTGCAGCTGGTCCGCACCGACCACCGCGGTGATCGTGCCCAGGTTCGTCCAGTTGAAGAAGGCCACGAACTGGGCGGCGAAGAAGACGAGCACCAGGTAGAGCCCCATCGAGCTCATGGCCTTGGCCATGCCGTCGATCACGTCGCGGTCCGTGCGCATGGTCCCGACGACCCGCCCGTACACCACGCCGGGGATCACGAAGAAGACGAAGATCAGGGCCACGACGCTCTTCAGCATCGGTCGCAGGTCCTGCACCAGGGTCTCGTTCGGGTTGGGGTCACGAAACCAGCCGTTCTCGGGCAGGGTCATGGCCAGCAGCCCCAGGGCCATTCCCAGGATCGTCAGCGCAGCCAGCTTGAGCCCGCGCTTCTCGGTCGCCGTGAGGGCGCCCATGTCCTTCGTGGCGTCCTCGATGCCCTCCTCGGCCCGGCTCGGGTCGTAGGCACCCAGCTTGGGTTCGACGATGCGCGTCGTCACCAGGGTGCCCACGATCGTGATCAGGAACGTGCTGGCCACCATGAAGTAGTAATTGGCCGTGGGCAGCACCTCGTTCGCCCCGCCGATGGCAAAGGACGGATCGATGATCTTCGCCGCCTCGGTCGTGATCCCCGAGAGCAGGGGATCGACCGTGCCGATCAGGATGTTCGCGGAGTAGCCCCCGGACACGCCGGCGAAGGCCGCCGCCAAGCCCACGAGGGGGTTGCGCCCCACCGAGTGGAAGACCACCGCGGCCAAGGGGATCAGCACGACGTAGCCCATCTCCGAAGCGGTGTTGGAGACGACCGCCGCGAAGACCACCACCGCGGTCAGGAGGTTGCGCGGTGCGCCCAGGACCAGGGCCCGGATCCCGGCGCCCAGCAGCCCCGAGCGCTCGGCCACGCCGACCCCCAGCAAGGCCACGAGCACCGTCCCCAGGGGCGCGAAGGAGGTGAAGTTCGTCACCAGCCCCATCCCGATGCGCCGCAGCCCCTCGGGGTTCAGCAGGCTGACCGCGCGGATGATGCCGTCCGCCGAGCGCCCGCTCGCGCCCTCGGGCCGCGGGTCCGTCACCTGCCATTCGAAGTAGCCGGCCAGCCCCGAGAGCAGGAGCACCGCGCCACAGATCATGGCGAACAGGGTGACCGGGTGCGGCAGCAGGTTGCCGAGCCACTCGACGAAGGTCAGGAAGCGCGCGAACAGGCCGCCGCGCTTGGAGTCGTTGGGTGCGGGGTCGGCGTTCATGCGGCTCACACGTTAGCCGATACCGGGCGGCTGAGCACTCGCGGGCAGGGTGACCTCGAGCCACTCGAAGTCGGGGGAGGCCTCCAGCCAGGCCCAGTCGGTTCCCGGGGGAATCGCCACACAGTCGTCGACTCCCAGCCCGTGGGATCCCGCGCAGGAGAGCTGCGCCGAGCCGGCCAGGACATAGCCCAGGTAGAGCTCCCCGGCGTGACGCGTCGCGTCCGCCTGCAGCTCCCCCGCGCGGCGCAGCACCCGCGCGCCGCCAAGGCCGCGGGTCGCGGCCGCGAGGCCCAGGTCGCGGGCCTCGAAGCCAGCGAGAGGGCTCGGCGCCCAGGCGCCCTGCTGCGCCACGTGTCGCACGAAGACCTGCCCGGCGAAGTCGCGCAGGGGCGCGAGGGTCGAGCTGGGCAGCTCCAGCTCGTGCTCGACCAGGGTCGCGTGCAGCGCGGGGCAGCCCACCTCGATCACCGCGAGGCCATCGGAGCACGCCAGTACGCGGTGCCGGATCCGCGGGGGCTGCAGCACGCAGTCCCCCGCCTCGAGCACGAAGGAGGGACCCTGGTCTTCGTAGACGACGCGCACCCAGCCGGCGCGGCAGTAGATCATCTGGAAGCGCACGTCGTGGTAGTGCACGTAGTCCGGCACGGGACCGCCGTGCGGGATGCGAATGTGCGAGGCCACGAAGCGCCCACCCTGGCGCTCGGGCAAGAGGTCGCGGTACTGCATACCGGCGCGCCCCGCCTGCCACTCACCCGCGCGGGCACGGGTCAGGACGAAGGCCGGAACGAGCTCCGGCACCTCGAGCCGCTCGAGGGGCGCGAGGAGGACGCGCAGACCGTCCGGCCCGACGAGCTCGCCCCCCTGGACCTCCTGGCCCCCCGGGCCAACGGCTCCGAGGGCCGCCGGGTTGGCGCAGGAGAGACGCAGACAGAGCGGCGCAGTCGGACGACCCCGCTCGAGGCGCAGCCGCAGCCCGTGACCGCTGACGACCGCGACCCGTGGGTCATCCGCAGGGAAGATGGTCTCGAGGCGCAGCCCCAGGCGCTCGACGCAGAAAGCGACGGACGAATCGAGGTCGCTGCACGGAAGACACACCTCCGCTGCCTGGACTCCTAGCGCCTTTGCATCTTCGTTCGGCGCGCTGGACGGCTTCATTGCACACTCCTCTCTGCAAAGAACAGCCGCACCAAACTTGCAAACACCGCCTGCAGTGGACAACGTGGCTCCATGAACTCTCTCGAAAAGCAGATCCAAGAGCGGATCGAATCATTTGTACAGGAATTGACGGCCCTCGTCCGCAAGGCTGCGGTCGACTCGGTACGCGAGGCCTTCGGCGAAGTCAGCACTTCCGCCAAGCGTGCCAAACCCAGCGCCACGGGGGCCAAACCCGGCCGCAAGAAGGCGTCACGGGGCAAGGGCGGTCGGCGAGCGCGACGCACGACCGAAGAGATCGAGGCCATGGAGGCGCTGGTGTCCGAGTACATCCGCACCCACGCCGGCGAGCGGCTGGAGGAGATCAGCGTCGGCCTGGGCATCGAGTCCGCGGAACTCAAGCGGCCGATTGCGAACCTCATGGGCGAAGGCAAGCTGAAGACGACCGGCCAGCGGCGCGGGACCAAGTACTCGCCGGCCCGCGGGCGCGCCAAGGCACCTGCAAAGGCCAAGAAGAAGCCTACGCGCCGCAAGAAGGCCACGCGGAAGACGAAGGCCAAGCGCAAGACCAAGGCGAAGTGAAGTAGGCGCCTTCGGGGGGGGCCAAGCGGTATCATGCTCGCCGTCCGCCGCCCCCCCAGCACCGCACACCATGCTCCACCTGCCCGCTCCGCGCGCTAGCGCGCTCCTCGTCCTCTGTCTCGCCCCCGTCGTCCACGCGCAGGAGTCGTCCGATGACATCCTGGGCAATGAGCCCGATCGCCTGAGCGCCCTCGAGGACGTCTCGTTCGGGTCCCAGGACGGCACGTGGGACTGGGGCCGCTCGGACTCGATGGCTCCCATCGGCGTGGCCTACTCCCGCCGCCTGCAGCCCGGCGCCTGGCTCCTGGGCTACACCTTCCAGCGCACCCAGTTCGACGGCCTGCAGCGCGGGCGCGACGCCGTCGTCGCCTCGGACCTGGGCGCCGGCAGCATCGCCGCCCTGGAGCAGACCAAGATCACCCACACGCTCGAGGGCTGGTACGCCCTGGACGCCGAGTGGAGCGCCTTCGTGCGCGTCCCCTTCCACGACAACGAGCGCGACAGTCAGGTCGTAGGCGGCGCACGCCGCACGCGCTCCGCCGACGGCATCGGCGACGTCGAGCTCGGCGCAGCCTGGGATGTCTATGCGGAAGATGGCGCTTTCCTGCGCCTGCACCTGGGCCTCGGATTCCCCACGGGCTCGAGCAACGAGAGCGATGGGACCGGCGTCGTGCCCCTCGGCCTGCAGCCCGGTACGGGCGCCTTCAACCTGCACCCCGGTGTGACCTGGACCGTGCAGAAGAGGGACTGGTCCTGGGGCTCGCAGCTCGTCGGGCGCTTCGCCCTCGAGCGCAACGACGAGGGCTACGGCGTCGGAGACATCTTCGAGCCCAGTGTCTGGATCGCCCACGACTGGGACCATGCCGTCAGCACCTCCCTGCGCCTGCGCGGCCACTACGCCAGCGACTTCACCGGCCAGCACCGTGACCTCGACATCGTCACGGATCCGACCAACGACGCCAACAACCAGGGCTCGGACCGGCACGACATTCTGGCCGGCGCCCAGTGGCGCCTCGGCGATCCCAGGGAGCCCCATCACCTGTTCGGGATCGAGGCCGGCGTGCCCTTCGACGAGTGGAACTCGGGCACCAACCTCGAGACCGAGTGGTTCCTGACCCTGGGCTACCGCCTGGCCCTCTAGTTCCGCGATGTGCCCTGGAACGCGGCGAGGTGTGGCCCTGTTCCTGCTGCTCCTCTGCACCTGCCGCGCCGCCCCTGACCACGCGACCTCCGACGCTCCGCCCAACGTCGTCCTGTTCTTTACCGACGACCAGGGCTGGGCGGACATCGGCCTGCAGGGCGCCCAGGGCTTCGCCACGCCGAACCTCGATCGACTGGCGCAGGAGGGCGTGCGCCTGACTGACTTCTACGTTGCCCAGCCGGTCTGCTCGGCGTCGCGTGCTGCCCTGCTCACCGGCGCCTACCCCAACCGCGTCGGCATCTCCGGCGCCCTGGGACCCGGCTCACGCATCGGCCTGGCCGACGAGGAGACGACCCTGGCCGAGCTGTTCCAGGGGCAGGGCTACCGCACGGCGATCTTCGGCAAGTGGCACCTGGGCCACCTGCCGCGCTTCCTGCCCACGCGCCACGGCTTCGAGGAGTTCTGGGGCATCCCCTACTCGAACGACATGTGGCCCTACCATCCCGAGTCGCCGGACGCCTGGGGCGACCTGCCGACCCTCGAGGGCGAGGGCGTCGTCGGCCTCAACACCGACCAGAGCCGCTTCACAGCCGAGCTGCGCGAGCGCTCGGTCGCCTTCATCGAGGAGCACGCGCACGAGCCCTTCTTCCTCTACGTCGCCAGCCCGATGCCCCACGTCCCCCTGGCGGCCTCGAACGACTTCCGCGGGCGCAGCGAGCGCGGGCTCTACGGCGACGTGATCGAGGAGATCGACGCGGCCCTCGGCGCCGTCCTGGCCGCCCTCGAGCGCCTCGGGCTGGACGAGCGCACCCTCGTGATCTTCACCTCGGACAACGGCCCGTGGCTCTCCTACGGCGACCACTCCGGCTCCGCGGGTCCCCTGCGCGAGGGCAAGGGCACGACCTTCGACGGTGGCGTACGCGTGCCCTTCCTGGCGCGCTGGCCCGGCAACCTGCCCGCGGGCCGCGTGTCGAGCACGCCGGCCATGACCATCGACCTCCTGCCCACCCTGGCGCGCCGCAACGGTGCGCCCCTGCCCCGGCGCCGCATCGACGGCCGCGACCTCTGGTCCGTGCTCAGCGGCGCCGGCGAC
>JAJFFA010000676.1 GCA_021776885.1 Planctomycetota bacterium | reverse complement strand
CACAGCCACACACCTGGCAGGACAGATTCGGCGTCTTGCGGGGTCTTCCCTGCCAGGTGTGTGGCTGTGAACCTGGTTCGGTAATGCTGACGCCGTATGCGGGTGCGCGAAGCGCGCCGCGCTGCTACAAGGGGCTGCATGCGCCTCTTCGTCGCCCTTGTCCCGCCGCCCGACCTGGCCCTGGCCCTGGAGAGCGGAGCGCGCGAGGGTCTCGCCGCCCTCGGCGGCGCCGACCTGCGCCTGCTCCCGGCGCGCGACCTGCACATGACCCTGGTCTTCCTCGGCGAACTCGACGAGGCCCGGGTCGAGCCCTTCCGCCGCGCCCTGGCCGAAGAGCTGCGCGGCATGGTCGCCCCGGACCTGCGGCTCTCCGGCGCC
Source organism: Planctomycetota bacterium (assembly GCA_021776885.1). GTDB lineage: Bacteria > Planctomycetota > UBA1135 > UBA1135 > JAJFFA01. The sequence continues at coordinate 2,186 of JAJFFA010000676.1, read as the reverse complement.
GGGGGCTTCCCCGACCAGGAGGACCCCTTCGTGCTCTGGGCCGGCGTCGAAGAGGACGACCGCGGCGAGCGCCTGGCCACCCTGGCCGGGCGCGCCCAGCAGGCGGCGCGCTCCTTCGGCTGGCGGCCGTCGGCCGAGGAGCGCGGGCGCGCCTTCCGACCCCACGTGACCCTGGCCCGTCGCCGCCCGGGTGCGCGACCCTTCGCCTGGCCGGCGGGACTCGCCCGCGCTCTCCCGGCGCGGCGCTGGCTGCCGATCGACGTGGCCCTGGTGTGCTCCCGCCCCGACCGGCCCGAGCAGCGCTACACCACCCTGGCCCACGTGCCCCTGGTGGTCACTCCGGGCTGAGCTTCACTCGTCCTCGTCGCCGCTCGAGTAGCCCAGGGCGTCCAGGGCCTGGGCATCCTGCTCCGAGACGCGCATCGCGTGGCCCTGCGGCCCGTCGCCCAGCCGCTGGGCCGTGAGCTGTGCGTGCTGCTGCGCCAGGGCGCGCACCCGCTCGGGGTGCCGGGCGGCCAGGTCCTCGCGCTCGCCCGGGTCCGCGCGCACGTCGAAGAGCTGCGGCGTGGGCTCGAGCTCGCTCCACACCAGGCGGAAGCGTGCGTCCTGGATCGACGACCACGAGGGACGCCCGTCGGCGGCGACGAGGTCCGAGACCAGGGTCCGCTCGGCCGGCAGCTCCGGCGTCAGGAGCGAGACGCCGCGGGTCGGCCGCGGTCGCAGGTCGAGGGCGTCGAGCACCGTGGGCAGGAGATCGACGTGCCCGGCCAAGGCATCGACGCGGCGCGTGCCGTCGGCGGCCGCTCGCGCGGGCAGGGGCAGGCCGGCGGGCGCGCTGACGATCAAGGGCACCTGCACCACGCCGCGGTGCAGGCTCTCACCGTGGCAGAACCAGAGATCGTGCTCGCCCAGGGCCTCGCCGTGGTCGGCGGTGAAGACGAGCAGCGCATCCTCGATCAGGCCCTCGGCCTCGAGGGCCTCGAGCAGGCGCCCGAGCTCGGCGTCGAAGTAGCGTACCTCCGCGTCGTAGCGGTCGGCGTAGACGGACGGGCGGCGCTCGTCGCCGAGCACCTGGTAGAGGGGGATCTGGCCCGGCCCCAGGACCGCGCCGCGCTCGCGCACGGGCAGGCCGGCCTCGTCCGCCGGGGGCTCGCGCAGGAACTGCTCGAGGTACGCGGCGGGCGGCTCGTAGGGGCCGTGGGGGTCCTGGTAGTGGACCCAGAGGAAGAAGCGCTCGCTCGGGCGTGACGCGAGCCAGGCCAGGGCCGCGTCGGTGGTGGCGCGGGCGTCGCGCTGGTACATGCCGCGGTTGCCCTCGCGGTCGGGCATCTCGTCGTCGAAGTGCTGGAAGCCCTGGCTGACGCCGACGTCCGGCGCGTCCGCGCGCCGGCGCAGGATCCAGTTCGAGACCACGGCCGCGGTCGCGTAGCCCTCGGCCGCCAGGATCTCGGCCAGGGTCTCGACCTCGCCCGGCAGCAGCACGCGGTTGCCCGGCACCGCACCCACGTCAGCCGGCAGGCGGCCGGTCATCAGGCTGCTGAGGGCGGGCTGGGTCATGGGCGCCGAGGCGTAGGCGGCATCGAAGACCACGGCGCGCCGCGCCAGGGCGTCGAGGTTGGGGCTCGTGTCGCGCCCGTAGCCACCGAAGCCCAGGCGGTCGGAGCGCAGGGTGTCGCAGCTCAGCAGGATCACCCGCGCCGGTCGCGGTCGCGGGGCCTCATCCGGGCTGCAGGCGCCGACGAAGCAGGCGGCGCCGGCGCTGGCGGCGAGCAGCAAGGATCTTGCGCGGGGCTTCATGGCAGACGCAGGACGAGCCAGCTTCCGATGTCGGCGACGAGCAGCGCGCCGTCGGCCTCGAGGGAGGTACGCAGGGCGCGATCTCCCGCCCAGCTCTTGGACAGGATCACGGCCTCGACGCCGTGGCGTTCGAGGTAGGCGCGGGCACCCTCGACGCCGCCGCGCAGGGAGGACCAGCGATGGGGGAAGACGGGGCGCTCGAGGTACAGGCTGAAGTGGTGCGCCGTGCTCGAGGACAGCACGGCCGGCGGCGGGAGGGCGAGGTCGACGGCGCGGCAGACCTCCTCGAAGCGCTCGAGGCCCTTCTCCATCCCGGCGCGCCGCTCGGGTCCGACGGCGGCGCTGTCGTGCAGCCCGAGCGCCAGGGCGGCGCCGGCGACGACGACGCT
>JAJFFA010000675.1 GCA_021776885.1 Planctomycetota bacterium | reverse complement strand
TTCACCTTCAACCTGATGACGCGCTCGAAGCGCATCACCTACGACAACCTGCACGCCCGCGACCCGCAGCTGGTCGAGCGCGTGAACACCTGGTGGAACGAGGACCAGAACGTTGCGCCCGATGCCGAGGGCCGTCATGCGCCGCCCCTCTTCGCTCCCCTCGAGCTGCGTGGGCTCACCCTGGACAACCGCATCGTCGTCTCGCCGATGTGCCAGTACTCGGCCACGGACGGTGCCCCGGACGACTGGCACCTGGTGCACCTCGGCGCGCGGGCCGTGGGCGGTGCGGGGCTGGTCTTCAGCGAGATGACCAACGTCTCCGCCGAGGGCCGCATCACCCACGGCTGCACCGGCATCTGGAACGACGCCCAGCAGCACGCCTGGAGCCGAATCGTCGACTTCGTGCACGCGAGCTCGCGGGCCAAGATCGCGCTGCAGCTCGGCCACGCCGGGCGCAAGGCCTCCTGCCACCTGCCCTGGGAGGGCGACTCGCCCCTCTCGGGTGCGCAGGCCTGGACGGCCCTGGGTGCCTCGGCCGACGCCTTCGACGAGGGCTGGCCCGTGCCCCGCGCCATGGACCAGGCGGACATGCAGCGTGTGACGCAGGAGTTCGTCGCGGCCACCCAGCGCGCCCTGGCGGCGGACTTCGACCTGCTCGAGGTTCACATGGCCCACGGCTACCTCTTGTCGAGCTTCCTCTCGCCCCTCTCCAACCGCCGCGAGGACGACTACGGCGGCAGTCTGGAGAACCGCATGCGCTTCCCCCTGCGCGTCCTCGATGCGGTGCGCGCCGCCTGGCCCGCCGAGCGCCCCCTGGCGGTGCGCATCTCGGCCACGGACTGGCTGGACGACGCGGGCGGTCTCAGCGCGACGGAGTCCGTGCAGATCGCGCGCATCCTGGGTCAGCGCGGCGCGGACCTGATCGATGTCTCGTCCGCCGGCAACTCGCCCCGCTCCGAGCCGGAGTACGGACGCATGTACCAGGTCCCCTTCGCCGAGCGCATCCGCCATGAGACGGGCCTGTGCGTCATGGCCGTCGGCGCCATCCAGGGCGCGGACCACGCCAACACGGTCCTGGCCGCGGGGCGCGCCGACCTGTGCGCTCTGGCGCGTCCGCACCTGATCGATCCGCACCTGACCCTGCAGGCCTCGATCGAGTACGACGTGGACACACACCCGTGGCCCAAGCAGTACCTGCCGGCCCGACCCAAACCACGCCCCTAGGAGCAAGCCCCCCCTCCCAGCCCTACCCCGCTACACTGGTCTGCGCATGTCCTGGGAGACCCACACCTCGATCCTCCAGCAGCTACGGACTTTCTCCGCGCGCTCGGCGTGGAACGCCCTGGCCGACGAGTTTCGCGAGCCTCTGGTTCGCTTCGGGGAGCGCGCGGGGCTGCCCCGGGACCGGGCCGAGGACGCGGCCCAGGAGACCCTGACCGCCTTCGCGCAGGGTTTCCGTGCGGGACGCTACGAGCGCTCCAAGGGCAGGCTGCGCAGCTGGATCTTCGGGATCGCCCGGCGCCAGGTGAGCTCAGCCCGACGTAGCGCCGCCCTCGACCCGGTCGCCGCACGCGGGACAGATGAGTCGCCCTCGCTCCTGCTGGCGGGCGCCGCCCCTGTGCAGGGTGACCTCGAGGGCATCTGGGAAGAGGAGTGGCAACGCAGCGTCCTCGACCGTTGCCTGCGCCGCATCCAGAGCGAGGTCGGCCCCGAGACGTACCAGGCCTTCCACCTGGCGACCTTCGAAGGCCTCTCCGCGGACGAGGTCGCCGCACGTCTCAACGTGCCCCGCAGCCGGGTCTACAACGCCAAGCACCGGGTCGCCGCTCGGCTGCGCGAGCTGGCCCTGGAGATCGAGGATGCCTGAGCGCGCGCCCGACGCCTGCCCCTCCCTGGAGTCCCTCGGCGCGTATTTCGACGGCCAGGGCTCGCCCGATGAACGAGCGCGCCTCGATCAGCACCTGGACCACTGCGACACCTGCGCGCGGCAGCTGGACGACCTGTCCTGCGACCAGGACCTGATCGGCGACCTGCGGCGCCTGCTGCCTGGAGGCAGCCCCGGGGCGGCTGATGACGCGGGCGGCTCGGGGGGCTCCGGCAGCGTCGACGACCTGCCGGCGGACGCGCTTCCGGCCGAGGTGCTCGAGCGCCTGCGCGCGCGCCCGCGCCCCTTCGACCGCTACCGCCTCGAGGGCGAGCTGGGGCGCGGCGGCATGGGCGTCGTGCGCCGCGCCTTCGACGAGGACCTGGGCCGCCCCCTGGCGATCAAGCTCGTCCCCGCGGTCCACGCCCGCACCGTCGGCCGCTTCCTCGAGGAGGCCCAGGTCTCGAGCCGCCTCGACCACCCCGGGATCGTGCCCGTGCACGACCTGGGCCTGGCTCCGGACGGGCGCCTGTACTTCACGATGAAGCTGGTGCGCGGCCGCACCCTGGCGGAGGTCTTCGAGCTGGTCCGGGAAGAGCGCGACGGCTGGACCCTGCCGCGCGCCCTGCGCGTCATGCTCTCCGTCTGCGAGGCGATGGCCTACGCCCACGCGAAGGGCGTCATCCACCGCGACCTCAAGCCCTCCAACGTGATGGTCGGCCGCTACGGCGAGGTCTACGTGATGGACTGGGGCCTGGCGCGCGTGCTGGGGCAGGACGACCCGCGCGACATCCGCATCAAGCGGCCGGAGCAGACGCCGCCGC
>JAJFFA010000674.1 GCA_021776885.1 Planctomycetota bacterium | reverse complement strand
ATCACGACGACGTTGGGCCGGGCACGGGCCGCAGCGGGCGCCGCGGGTCTCGACGAGCAGGCGGGGATCAGCGCGACGGACGCGAGCAGCAGCGGCAGCCTCATCGCCCTAGCTTAGGCCAGCCGCACCCGACTCCCCACGGAGCGCCCTCAGTCCTCCGCCTCCGGGTCGTCGAAGGTGAAGGCCTCGTCGCCCAGCTCGAGCCCCGATTCGAAGCTGTCGAAGGACAGGACCGTGCGCCCGCTGTGGGGGTTCTCGGCCTCGATGCGCGTGGGGCGGCGCAGGCCGTCGACCTCGCGGTGCCCCGAGTAGGTGATCGTCAGCGGATAGCGCATCGAGCGCTCCTCGGCCAGGCGCGTCATGCGCAGGATGTCCCCCAGCTCGGCGTCGACCCAGAGGGTCAGGCTGGGCGTGCCTTCCCGCGTCAGGCGCACGACGAAGGTGTCGCGCCCGTCGAGGCGCTCCGCGCGCAGGACCCGGGCCGAGTCGAAGGTCTCGTTCCAGTCGCCCGACACGACCCAGGGATGCTCGAGCAGGGCCTGGGCCAGCTCCGCGCCCTCGAGGGACTCGTGACCGCGCATGGACGTGTAGCGCCAGGCCTCGGGCCCCACGGCGACGAGGTCGATGCGCCCGAACTTGCCGAGGTCCATGTGCAGGGCGAAGCGGTCCTTGCCCTCCGAGTCCAGGCAAACCTCGCCCTCGATCGCCGACTGCGGGAAGCGGACCGTGCCACGCACCCGGCTGCCCGTATCCGCGGCCAGGGCCGCGCGGCGCGCGTCGAGTTGGCGCAGGGCCAGGAGCTCAGCGACGGAGGGCAGGTCCGCGTCGCTGTCGCTCTCGCGCCAGAACTCACGGTCGCCGGCGTCGCCGTGGAAGACGAGGGACTGGGGCGGGCCCTCGGCCTCGAGCCGGAAGGTGGCGGCGTAGTCCGCCCGCGCGCGCATCGTCGTGTGCCCCTCTGCATCGGGGGCGTTGAAGGGCATGCGCTTGCCCTTGTCGTTCATGTAGAGCCGCCCGTCGCGCAACAGGAACTCGAGGCGCTTGCCGCCCCCGGCCAGGACGTAGACGCCGGTGTACGGCTCGAGCTCCTCAACGGGCACGCCGCCCGGGAGCTGCGCGCCCTCGCGCGGGACCTCGAAGTCGAAGCCGCCCTGGTGCATGGTCAAGCCGACCACGTCGCCGCCGGGAGCGCGCTGGAAGCTGACCGCGATCTGGTCCGTCAGGGCGAAGCCCCAGCGGCCCTCCTCGTTCGGAGCCTTCAGCTCGAAGCTGCGCTGGCTCGGCACGTCGAGGCTCAGGCTGCCCTCGGCGGCCGTGACCTCGAAGCGCTCGTCGTCGAAGCTCGCGAAGTTGGCGATGTAGACGCCGGTGTAGTCCGAGAGTTCGCCCTGGGCGACGGCGGGTCGGCTCGTTTCACCCAGGTCCGCCTCGGCCGAAGCCCCGGGCAACTCCCCGAGCAGGGCGTCGAGGACGAGGGCCAGGGACGGCTCCCGCAAGGGGGCGATGTCGAGGTTCATCAAGAGCACGAAGCCCAGGTTCTCCTCGGGCACCAGAGCGACCTGGGCACTGAAGCCGTCGATGTTGCCGCCGTGCTCGACCACCTGGCGCCCGCCGTGCTCGCGCAGCATCCAGCCCAGCCCGTAGGAGACGCCGCTGCCGATCTCGATCTGGGTGCTGTGGGTCTCGAGCAGGCGCTCCGCCGAGATCAGGCGCACGCCGTCGACCTCGCCGCGGCCGAGCTGCAGGCGTAGCCACTGGGCCATGTCCAGGGCGCTCGAGTTCACCGAGCCGGCGGGCCCGATGTTGTCGATGGCGACCCTCGGAAGGGGCTCCAGCTCCGCGCGCGGCTCGCTCCAGGCGTAGCCCAGGGCCAGGCGCGGGTCCCCCTGGGCGGCTGCGACCGAGACCGTGCTGGAGCCCATGCCCAGGGGCTCGAAGAAGCGCTCCGCTATCAGAGCGTCCCAGCTGCTCCCGGCTGCCACGCCGGCCGCTTCGCCGGCCGCCAGGTAGCCCACGTTGGAGTAGTGGAAGCCCGCGCGGAAATCGTCGAGGGGCTCCGCTCGGGCGGCGGTCTCCAGGATCTCCCTGCGCGTCAGCTCGCTCTTGAACCACAGGAGCGGCATGCGCACGAAGCCATGCCGGTGGCTCAAGAGGTCGCGCAGAGTGCAGAGCTCCCCGGCGGCGGCGCGGGGGGCGAGCTCGAAGTAGGGCAGGTGGCGCGAGACGGGATCGTCCCAGCCAGCCTCTCCCGCGTCGACGAGCATGCCGATCAGGGTCGCGGTGCAGGCCTTGGTGGTCGAGCCGATGGCGGAGATTGTCTCTTCGTCGGCGGCGCGCTCGGCTGCGACGTCGGCGAGTCCGAAGCCCCGGGCCAGGACGATCTCGTCGTCCTTGACCACGGCGATGGACATGCCCGGGATGTGGGCCTCCAGGCGAGCGGCCTCGAGCTCTTCGCAGAGCTTCGTGAGCCGCGCCTCGAGGTCCGGCGCGAGGTCCGGCGCGAGCTCGACTCGGCCGGCGGGGTCAGCGACTGCGCCCGTGCAGAGGTGCAGGCTCGCGACGAAGAGGAGGGAGATACGCGTGGTGGTCATGGGCTTCCGTCGCGGGGGTCAGTGGGGGAGTTCATCCTGGAAGAGAGCGTCGAGCTCACGCGCGAGGGGGTGCGCGTCCATCCGCTCGCCGGCGCCCTCGACCAGGACACGCATCTCGGCCCTGACCTCCCGCGCGCGGACCTCGTCTCCGAGGCGTGCGTGGGTCAAGGCCTGGAAGGCGAGGATCATGGGGGCCAGGTCCCGGTAGCGACCCTGCGAGCCAGCGCTCAGGGTTTCGAGCGCGCTCTCCAGGCTGGAAGCGGCCTGGGCGGGCTCGCCGAGACGGAACAGGACCGCGCCCAGAGCTCCGACGATCGCGGGGTGATCGGGCTGGTCCAGGAGCGCGAGCTCCAGCGCGGCCTGGGCGCGCTCGTAGTCGACCGTCTGCAGGTCGTCGCGCTGGACGAGCCTCCAGGACAGCTCGATCAGGCCGCCGCGCAGGGCGTCGCGCTCGTCCGCGGGCCGGCCGGCATCGACCAGCATCTGCATGGCGTCCGCGCTGACGTGGAAGGCCTCGAGGGGCTGACCCCGCTCGTGCAGACGGCGCGCGTAGACGCGCATGTTCTGGCCCAGTTCATCCGGGCTCCAGAGATCCCGCGCGACCTCGATCATGCCGCCCAGGAGCTGGTCGGCTTCCAGCAGCCTGGCGCTGTCGGTGCGCCCGCGCAGGAGCTGGAACAGGGTGCCGGACGCGATGACGAAGTACATCCCGGGCGGGTTGGGTGAGGCGCGGAAGCGCTCGACGGCCTCGCGCAGGTAGGGCTCGGCCTCGGCCGGCTGGTCGTGCTGCGCCAGGAGGCGACCCAGACCCAGGGCGGCGACCGCGAGCATCGGGCTGTCGTCCGGGTAGAAGCGGTGCGTCTCGTCGTAGACCTCGTGGACGGTCGCGAGCTGGACTCCACCCGGCTGGTTGAGCTGGACCATCGCACGCCGCTCGAGGGTCTCGAGGATGCGGAAGTGCGCGGGGATCGGGCTCTCGCGCAAGCCCTGCAGGGCTTCGCCCAGGAGCGCGTCCGCCTCCGGGTAGTCGCCACGGTTGGCGAGCAGGTCCGCCAGCTCGGAGTGTGCGCCGTGGCTGGCGAGCCCCGGCGTGTGCGCGGCCGCGAAGATGCGCAGGGCCTCGCGCAGGGCCGCCTCGGCCCCGGTCTCGTCGCCCTGGGCGCGCAGCAGGCGACCGAGCTGCGCCTGGGCGCGGCCGACGTTGGGGTGCTCGGCTCCGAAGACGCCGGTCCAGACCTCGAGGGACTCGCGCTCCAGCTCGACGGCGGCGTCGAAGTCACCGGCGTCGTGCAGGCGCTGGGCCAGGGTCTCGAGGACCGCGGCGACGGTGGCGTGGTTCGCTCCGAACACGTCGCGCACCGTGGCCAGCACGGCCTCGACCTCGCCGCGCCCGGCCGCGCGGGTCGGGTCGCTCATGGCCAGGACGTCCTGCAGCGAGTCGCTGATGCGCCCCGAGCGCCGGGCCTCGGCGCTGGCGCGCAGGAAGCCTGCGGTGGTGCCCGCCAGGCCCAGGCCGAGGACCACGAGCAGGATCAGGGCCGCGGCCACCGCGCGCCGGTTGCGGTGGGCGAACTTGCGCACGCGGTAGACGGCGCTGGGCGGTCCGGCCTCCACGGGGCGGTCCTCGAGGTGGCGCAGGATGTCCTGCGCGAAGGCGGAGGCGGTCTCGTAGCGGCGCGTGCGGTCCTTCTCGAGGGCCTTCATGACGATCCAGTCGAGGTCGCCCTTGAAGTGCCGCGAGAGGCTGCCCGCATCGCTGCGGCGCTGGCGCGCGATCTCGTCGCCCTTCTCGCCCAGCTTGCTGATGCGCGTGGACGGGGCCGGGGCCTCGTCCTCGCGGATCATGCGCGTCATCTCGTCGAAGGCCGCCGTGCGCAGCTCCCTGGGGTCGACGGGGGTCGTGCCGGTCAGCAGCTGGTAGAGCAGCACGCCCAGGGCGTAGATGTCGCTGCGCGTGTCCACGTCCAGGCCACTCATCTCGGCCTGCTCGGGGGACATGTACTCCGGCGTGCCGATGACCTGCTTGAACTCGGTGAAGAGCGTGCGCTCGGTCAGGCTCTGGTTCGTGGCCTTGGCCACGCCGAAGTCGATGATCTTCGGCATGGGGACGCCGTCGTGGGACGTGACCAGCACGTTCGTCGGCTTGAGGTCGCGGTGGATAATGCCCTTCTGGTGCGCGTGCTGCACGGCGCGGCAGACGTCGACGAAGAGCTCCAGGCGCTCGCGCGGGCTCGAGCGCTGGGTGTCGCAGTACTCGTCGATCGGAACACCGCGCACCAGCTCCATCACGAAGTAGGGGCGCCCGGTCTCCGTCGAGCCGGCGTCGAGCACGCGGGCGATGTGGGCGTGGTCCATCAGCGCCAGGGCCTGGCGCTCGGCCTCGAAGCGCGCGATCACCTGGCGCGTGTCCATGCCCAGCTTGATCACCTTCAGCGCGACCTTGCGCCGCACCGGCTGCTCCTGCTGGGCCATGTAGACGATGCCCATGCCGCCCTCGCCGATCTGCTGCAAGAGCTTGTAGTTGCCGATCGAGGTCCCGGGGCCCTCGACCGGGCGCGTGACGGCGGGACCCTCCAGGAAGCCGGCGGCCTGGTCGTGGGCCTGGAGCAGGACCTCGACCCGCGAGCGCAGGTCCGCGTCCGAGCCGCAGGCGCCGTCGATGAACGCCTCGCGCTCGGC
>JAJFFA010000673.1 GCA_021776885.1 Planctomycetota bacterium | reverse complement strand
TGGCCCTTGCAGTCGGGGCAAAAGAAGACGGTCTGCGGCAGCTCGCGGGACAGCTTGCGGTAACGACCTTCGACCCAGACCTTGGTCCGTTGGGGCGAGTTCATGGGCTCCTCCTGGGGGTCTTCGGGCGCCCCATCCTGGCTGGAGGGGGGGGATCGTGCCCGGAACGAATGGAACGTTCACGCCACCGAAACGCGCAGCGCAAGCCGACGAAGATAGCGCGGGGGCGAGGCCCTTCAAGCCCCGGCCGGGTTCCCGAATCCGGCTTCTTCCGGGCCCGCCCGTGGACCCCGGAGCCGCGAGCCGTTATCCACTACGCTCGCCCATGCACCCCATCCTCTTCGAAATCCCCGGAATCGGCTTCCCCGTGCGCGCCTTCGGCGTGCTGGTCGTCGCTGGATTCCTCCTGGGGACCACCTGGTTCGGGCGCCAAACGGCGCTCTATTCCGTCGATCCCGAGGCCGAAGGGCCGGGCCACGCCGCCCTGCCGATCTGGGTCCTGGTCGGGATCCTGATCGGGGCCCGCCTGATGTACGTGGTGGTCGAGGTGCTGCGCGGCAGCGACGTGGGCCAGGCCTACCTGGACAACCCCTTCAAGGTGCTCGCGTACTGGGAGGGTGGGCTGGTCATGTACGGCGGCACCATCGGCGGGATCCTGGCCGCGGTGCGCTGCTCGCAGAAGTACTCGATGGACCTGCGCAACGCCCTCGACCTGGGCGTCACGGCCTGCTTTCTGGGCCTCTCGGTCGGGCGCGTGGGCTGCTACCTCGTCGGCGACGACTACGGGCGCATCGTGCCCGAGGGCTGGGCCTCGCTGCCCTTCCCCTTGACCCTGCACGTGCCTGCGGTGCTGCCCCTGGAGAGCCTGTTCGGCGACGCCAACGAAGGCCAGGTCCTGTGGGCCACGCAGATCTGGATGTCGGCCGGCGCCCTCGCGCTGTTCCTGGTCGGCGCCTACGTGCTGCTCCCGCGGCGACGCTTCAAGGGTCAGGTCGCCCTGTGGCTCCTGCTGCTGTACTCCATCGAGCGCGCCGTGATCGAGGCCTTCCGCGGCGACGAGGTGCGCGGCCTGTGGTTCGGCGACCGGCTCTCGACCTCACAGCTGATCTCGATCGTCCTGGGCCTGGCTTGCCTCGCGCTGCTCGTCAAGAACAGGAAGCTCCGCGAAGACGACCTGACCCCCTCCGCAAGCTCCTGATGAAGATCGCCATTCTCGGCGCCGGCATCACCGGTCTCTCCGTCGCCCGTTTCCTGATCGAGGGCGGGGTCGACTCCGACTCGATCCACCTGTTCGAGGCCGCGCCTGTCGCCGGTGGCCTGTGCCGTAGCAAGACCGTCGATGGCTTCACCTACGACGTCGCGGGGGGGCACATCCTGTACAGCAAGGACGCCGCGGCCATGCAGTGGATGAAGGACAGCGCCGGGGGCGACGCGGCCTTCGAAGAGCGCGACCGCCACACGCGCATCCGCTTCGAGGACCGCTGGGTGCGCTACCCCTTCGAGAACGGCATCGGTGACCTGCCTGCCGAGGCCAACTTCGACTGCATCCGCGGCTACGTCCACGCCTGGCACGAGCGCAAGGCCAGCGGCACCACGGCGCCGACGGACTTCAAGAACTGGATCCTCTGGCGCTTCGGCGCCGGCATCGCGGACCACTTCATGACCCCCTACAACGAGAAGGTCTGGAAGCGCGACCTCGAGCACATCACCAGCGACTGGGTCGCCGGCCGCGTCCCGGATGCTCCGGTCGACGACGTGCTGCGCGCGGCGGTGGGCATCAAGACCGCGGGCTACGCGCACCAGGCGATCTTCTACTACCCCAAGGAAGGCGGCTTCCAGGCGATCACCGATGGCATGGCGTCGGACGTCGCCGCGCGCATCCGGCTCTCGACCAAGGTCGAGAAGCTCGAGCGCCGGGGCGAGGCCTGGCTCGTCGACGGCGAGGAGTTCGACCTGGTGGTCTACACCCTGACCCTGACCGACGCCCCGGACCTGGTCGAGGGCATGCCCACGGCCGTGGCCAAGGCCTGTCGCGAGCTCGAGTACAACGGGCTGGTCTCCTTTCTGGTCGCCCTCGATCGCCCCGAGCACCCGGACCTCTCGTGGATCTACCTGCCCCACGAGAACCAGGGTCCGGCCAACCGCGTGACCTACATGTCGAACTACGCGACCGCCAACGCGCCCGAGGGCAAGAGCTCGTTCCTGGTCGAGATCACCTGGCCCGGCGGCGAGCGCTACCCGGGCCAGGAGATCGAGCAGGACGTCCTCGCCGGCCTGGCGAAGGCCGGGATCATGACCCGCGACGAGGTGCTCTTCACCGACCGCTCGGAGATCCGCCACGCCTACGTGGTCTTCGACCACGACTACACCCGCCGCCGCACGGCCGCGCTGGAGTGGATGGAGTCAAACGGGTTGAACCCGGTGGGGAGATTCGCGCGCTTCGACTACGACAACTCGGACCAGTGCGTGATCAAGGCGCGGGGGTTGGCGGGGGAGCTGCTGGGGAAGATTGCGAAGGGGTGAGGTGAGGGGGA
>JAJFFA010000672.1 GCA_021776885.1 Planctomycetota bacterium | reverse complement strand
ACCATCAGGGCGTCGCGGTAGGTCTTGGCGACGATCGACGCGGCGGCGATCGAGTGGCACAGCCCGTCGCCCTTCTGGAAGGCGTTCTGGGGCGTGGACACACCCGGGATCGTGCGCGCATCGACCAGCACGTGCTGGGGGGCGCAGGGCAGGGCCTCGACGGCGCGTCGCATGGCCAGCAGCGCGGCCTGGTAGACGTTGACGCGGTCGATCTCCTCGACCTCCGCGCGCCCGATCCCGACCCCGCTGGCCCGCGCCCGGATCTCGCGCTCGAGGTCCTCGCGCTGCGCGCGCTCGAGCTTCTTGCTGTCGTCGATGCCCGCGATCTGGGTCCCGGCGGGGAAGACCACGGCGGCGGCCACCACCGGCCCGGCCATGGGCCCCACGCCGACCTCGTCCACGCCCGCGATGCGCTCGAGCCCGGTGCGCCAGAGGACGCGCTCGAAGTCGAGCATGCGCTCCACGCGCAGCTCCTCGGCACGCTGCTTGTCCTGGCGCTTCTCGAGCACGGCGTGCAGGTGCTGGACGCCCTGGCGCGGGTCGCGCCGCAGGCGGCGCAGGAGCGCCGGGGTCGGAGCGGCGCCGGAGTCCAGGTAGCGCGCCCGGATCTCGGCGATCGACAGCTGCGCCAGCTCGTCGGTGCGGGTCGTCATGCGTCCGTGAGGACAGCGAAACGAGGCCACGATCACAAGGGTGCGGGGCCAGTTCCTCGCTCCTGGTGCGGGCTCCAACGCCGGGTAAGGGCCAGGGCGCGATCTTGTAACGAGAATGTCTGGGCAGCCTCAAGAGGGGCGCCCCGGAGGCCGAAGAGTGCACCCATGCCCACGCTCCAAGCCCTCTCCCTCCTGCTCGGAGGCCTCGGACTGGTCCTCGCCGGCTCACGACAGGCCGCGCGGGGTTTCGGAGAAGCCCTGCTCGACGGCCTCCTGCGCCGCCTGGGAGGTCCGCCCGGGCGCTCGACAGCCCTGGCCCTCGGCACGGGCTTCGGCCTGGTCGCCCCGGCCTCGCCGCGCAGCCTGCGCGCGATGCTCGGAGCCTCCGCGAGCGGGCGCTTCGACGCCCCCGGAGCCCTGGCCCTGGTCGCGGGAGTCGCCCTCGGGAGCGCACTCTTCAGCTGGTTCGTAGCCCTCGGGGCGGGCACGGGCACGGCGCGCCTGGTCGCCATGAACGCGCTCCTGGCCGGTGCCCTGTGCGCCTCCCACGGCGCGCGCACCCGGCGCGATGGCCTGATCGGCGTGGGCCTGGTGCTGCTCGGAGTCGAGTTCGCGAACAGCGGCGCCCTCGAACTGGCGCAGGTGGCGCCGCCCCTCGACGCCGTGGGCCTGGCCCTCTCGGCGCGCGTCGCCGTGTTCTTGCTCGCCGGTGCGGCCGTGGCGGCCCTCGCGGGCTGCGGCGTCGCGACGGTCATGACCTTGTCCTGCGCCAGTGCCGGGATGCTCAGCGAGACGTCGGCCGCGGGCGCCCTGGCCGGTGCCTGGCTGGGCACCTTCGCCCCCGCCGCGCTGCTCCTGGCTCAGCGCGATCGGGGCAACGTGGAACAGGGCCTCGTCGGCCACCGTCCGGAGACGCGCCGCGTCGCCGCGAGCTCCCTCGTCCTGGCGGCCGCGGGTGCGGCGGTGGGGGTCGTCGGACTGACCCTGTGCCTGCCGCTCCTGGGCGAGCTGCCCGGCAGCTTCGCCCAGCCCGGCGTGTTCCTCGCCGCCTTGATCACCCTGAGCGCGGGCCTCTCGAGCGCCGTGGTCGTGGCCGTCGCTCCGGGTCTGCTCTCCGGCGCCGAGTCGTTCGTGCGACAGCGCGACGAGGACACCCACGTCTCCGCCCACGTCGAGCCCTGCCTCGACGACCTGCCGGTGCTCGCCATCCAGTCCATGGACCGCGCCCTGGCCGCCATGTCGGAGCGCGCGGCCGCCCTGTCGCGCCGCATGCTGGCCGGCGAGAGCGTCACCGCCTTCCGCCAGCGCCAGGACGTGCGCCGGGTCGAAGCCTCCGAGCGCGCCCTCGCGCGGCGCATCGAGGCCCTGGTGCGCTGCGGCACGTTCGAAGAGATCGCCGGCCACCTGCAGCCCCTGGCCCGTGCCGCGGCAGCGCAGCGCCAGGTGGTCAGCGTGGCGGGCCGCGTGCAGTCGCGCGCCCTGGCCCAGGGACCGGCCCTCGAGCCCGGAGTCGCGGCCCGCATCGCCGAGCTGCAGTTCGGCGTCGGCCAGCTGATCGAGTCCTCCCGACCGGGCCGTGCCGATCTGGACGCCGAGCAGGCCCTGGCCCAGCAGCGCGCCATCGAGGCCTACAGCCGCGGTCTGGAGCACTACATGTTCGTGCAGGTCCGCGCAGGGATGCTGCAAGACGTGGACGCCGCCGCGGTGCTGTCGCGCATCGCGAGCCTCGACGAGCTGGCCCGCATCGTCGTGCGCACGGCGCGTGACCTGACCACCCACGGCTCGCAGATGGGGACCGTGGGCAGCGCCTCGCCCGAGCAACGCGCCGCGCCCGCCTCCGAGCAGCCGCTCGAGGCCCAGGCCCCGTCGGTCCAGCCCGCGAACGTCGCGGCACCCACCCAGGTCGCCCCGCCCGCACCGCCCGCACCGCCCGCCCCGTACGGGACACCCGTCGAGGCCGCGCCGGCGGCCATCCAGCAGCCCGAAGCCCAGCCCCAACCGCCGGCTGCCCTGCCCAGCCCCGCCGTCGCGCCGGCGCCGCTCTTCGCGCACCCCTCGACGGCGAGCCGGCCCGCTCCAAACCCGGGCCTGGCCCAGAACTAGAGCGCGGAGAGGGCCTCGGCCAGACCGGGAACCTCAGCCGCGCCC
>JAJFFA010000671.1 GCA_021776885.1 Planctomycetota bacterium | reverse complement strand
GGCGCTGGCCGACCGCCGGCGATGTCCGGCCCCGCCTTTGCACGCAGCCAGGACCAGGCCGAGGGCTGCGTCGATTGCCATCGGGGACTCGAAGAGATGCACCCCGCGGCGGGTCTGTCGTGTGTCGACTGCCACGGCGGTGACGGCAGCGCCAAGAAGAAGATGGATGCCCACGTGCGTCCGCGGCACACACCGCCCAATGACGAGCGCATCGCCGCGCGCGACGAGGACCTGGCCTACCGCCGCTTCATGAACCCGATGGACCTGCGGGTCGCGGACGTGACCTGTGGAGCCTGCCACCCGGACCTCGTGTCGCACCTCGCGACGAGCCTGCACGGTACGACGGCCGGGCACCTGTCGGATGGCTTCTACGAGATGGGCGAGTTCGACGAGCGCGGCTCGCGTTTCGGCGTCTTCCCGGTCCTCGAGCGCGAGGTCGACGTGGCGGGCGGAGCCCTCTCGAGCCTGCTCCAGGCGCCGGCCTTCGACCCCATGGCGCCGGCGGACCGCCTCGAGACGCACTACCCCGACCTGGTCCGCAAGGAGTGCATGCAGTGCCACCTGTGGTCGCGCGGGCAGGCCCTGCGCGGACGGGTGGGCTTCGACGGGGACTACCGTGGCGAGGGCTGCGCCGCGTGCCACGTGCCGTACCGCATCGACGGCCTGTCCGATTCGGCGGACCGTTCGATCGTCCACACCGAGCCCGGCCACCCGGCGCGTCACGAGATGACGCGCGCCCCGCGCACCGAGGCCTGCACCACCTGCCACCAGGGCGATGCTTCGATCGGCCTGAACTTCCGCGGGCTCTCTCAGCTGCCCCCCGGCGCTGCGGGGGGGCCGGACGTCCCGGGCACCAGCGACTCGCCGCTGCACCGGCGCTTCTACCTGAACGACCCCGCGCAGACTCCGCCCGATGTCCACCACGAGAGCGGGATGCACTGCATCGACTGCCACACCCTGGGCGATGTGATGGGGGACGGGCGCCTGCACGGCCAGATGGAGCACGCGGTCGAGATCTCGTGCCAGGCCTGCCACGGCAGCTTCGATGCAGCTTCGACCCTGCAGACCCAGCGCGGAACGCCGCTCGAACACCTGTACCGCGAAGCGGGCGGCGTGTTCCTGCGCAGCAAGGTCACGGGCGAGGTGCACGAGGTGCCGCAGGTCGTCGACGTGCTCGACCCCGCGAGCGAGCGTTACAACGCGCAGGCCGCGCGGGCCATGACGGGCGCCCACGCAGACGTCGAGTGCTACACCTGCCACTCGGGCTGGAACCCGAACTTCCTCGGCTTCCACTTCTATCGCAACGAGGCACTGACCCAGCTCGACCTGGTGTCGGGCGGGCGCACCTCCGGGCGCGTGACGACCCAGGAGAAGGTCTTCGCCACGTGGAAGAGCTTCTACGCGGGCCGCAACGAGGAGGGGCGCATCGCGCCCTACCTGACCGGCTTCTCGACCATGGGTTCCGTGGACGACAAGGACGGCAAGCGCATCCTCGACCAGGTCATGCCGCGTACCGCCGAGGGCCTGTCCGGCCTGACCATGGTGCACCACCAGATGCACACGGTGCGGCCCACGGCGCGCTCCTGCGTCGAGTGTCACCGCTCGTCCAGCACCTGGGGCATGGGGTCCGTCAACTTCCGCCTGACGCGTCAGCTGGCCTTCGTCGCCGACCGGCGCGGGATCGAGCTGCTGCTGCTCGAGCGTGCCAACCCTTCGGCTTCGAGGGCCCTCTCCAAGTTCGTCCTGCCGGACGTCACCGCGCTGGAGCTCGACACGGATCCGATCCAGGGCCATGCCCGCTACCTGTACGCTGCCGAAGGCCAGCGCGGGATCCACGTGATCGACGTCTCCGACCCGCGCGAACCGCGGCGCGTGGGCTTCGTGTCCTCGGTCAGTCCGCGCGGCATGGAGCTGGCAGGGGACTACCTGTACTCGGCGGACGGGGTCGGTGGCCTGCGCATCTACGACGTCTCGCGCCCCGAGGACATCCACCTGGTCGGCATCGCACCGATGTTCGACGCCCACGAGGTGACCCTGTCCTGGCCCTGGGCCTTCGTCGCGGACGGGCCCGGTGGGCTGGCGATCGTCGACGTCAGTGCACCGGTCGCGCCGCGCTTCCTGGGTGGAGCCAGCACGGCGCGCCAGCCCGGTGGCCAGAGCCTGGCCGTCGACGTGGCCTTCCTGTTCCAGTACAGCCGTCCCGTAGCGACGGAGCTGGTGGAGCCGCCCCGCGGCCAGGCTCGGAACGAGGACCGGGACGAGGCCGAGGGCGAGAACGCGGGTGATGAAGCGCAGTGGGTCGTCGATCCCGCGCGACGCAGCCAGGCCCGCGGTCTGTGCGCGGTACTCGATGCCCGCGGCGGGCTGATCCTGTTCGACGTCACCGAGCCGACACGGCCGCAATGGCTGCACCCCCCGCCCGACACGTCCACGCGCGCCGTGCGGCAGGGTCAAGACCTCGACTACCGCGGTCTGGCGCTCGTCTCACACGTCGATCTCGCGGGGCCCCAGGGGGGCAGCGCGACGGTCGAGCGGGACTACGTCTACTTCGTCGAGGAGCTGACCCAGCGCAACGGGAACAGCAGCTCCTACATCCAGGTGCTCGACGTCAGCGACCCGCAGCACGTCTCGCGCAAGGCGCGCGTGCGCCACGGCGAGACGTCCGAGATGCTCGTGCCCATCGCCATCTACAACCCGCCGTTCCTGCAGCGCATCGTGCTGACCCCTGGCTCGGCCGGCCTGTTCGCCACGGACGTCTCGAACTCCAGCGAGCCGGCTCCCCTGGGCGTGATCAGTCCTGTGGGGGACGCCTGGGTGGTGGCGGTCGAGGAGTTTCCGCTGGATCGCATGATCGATGCCGACGGCGAGCGCCTGAAGGACATCAGCCACGCGGGTTCGCGCTGGTTGATGCGGGGTGAGATCGAGCGGCTCCTGTCGCTCTCGGCCGAGCAGCTCGGGCTGGCGGAGCTGCCGATTCCCGAGGCGCCTGCGCAGGCGGCGCGCACCTTCTTCGCCGAGTTCGACGCGAACCGTGACGGCTTCCTGCGCGACGACGAGCTGGAGCGCGCGGGAGGGCGCTCCGACAGCGACGGCGATGGCCGCGCGACCCTGGCCGAGATCGCCGCCTTCGGCGCCGGCTTCGGCAGGCGCACGGAGGCGCGCGGCGTCGAGGCGCCGCGCAGCGACTTCGAGACCCGCACCAGTCCGGATGGTGACCTGGCACGGCTCCTGGACGGGATCGATCCCAGGTCCTTCGACCGCGCAGGCGACCGCCAGCTGGATCTCAAGGAGCTGCAGCTGGCGGTCTTCAGCGCGCTCGACCTAGACTCGGACGGGCGCCTGGACTTCGACGAGATGTCACGCCTTCCCGGGCCCCTGCGCGACCTGCGCTACGGAGACGTGCAGCGCATCGACCGCACCGGCCGGAGTGACTTGAAGCGCGGTGACACGATCGCCCTGCGCGACTTCCGGCTCAGCGACGCCGACCTGGCCGCCCTGGACCCCGACGACGACGGCTACGTGCGCCTGCGCTTCCGGCCGACGGCCGAGGAGCGCCGCGCGGGTCTGTTCGCGGACGAGGGTGAGTGGCCCGAGCGGCGCCCGAATCGCAGCGGCCTGCCCCCGGGGATCAGTGCGGAGCGCCTGCTGACGACCTTCGACAAGAACCGCGATGGTGAGCTCTCGCGGCGCGAGCTGCGGCACAGAGAAGACCTCTACGTGGAGCTGGACGGCGACGCGGACGGGGGCGCGACCCGGCAGGAGATCGAGCGCCACCTGGCGCGGCTGGCGGAGGACGGGCTCGAGCGGGTTCCCGACGACTTCCTGGCGCGCTGGGACCTGGACGGGGACGGGAAGGTGGAGGAGGGGGAGCTGGCGGCGGAGGTGCTGA
>JAJFFA010000068.1 GCA_021776885.1 Planctomycetota bacterium | reverse complement strand
GTTGGGCCGCCGGCGCCTCGGTCGACGTGTCCGGCTTTGGCTTGGAGCCGGAGGCGGGCTTCGGGTCGCCGCCGCCGCAGGCGACGAGGGCGAGGATCAGGAGCGAGGGGCAGAGCTGCCGCAGGTTCGGGTTCCACATGCGCGCAGGATAGCGCGCGCGGGGGGCCTAGAGAAACTACGCCAGGTTCAGGATGACCTGCAGCCGCACGAAATCGACATCCTGGATGACGATGGCGATCGGGTGGCCCTCGGAGAACGAGAGTGACCTGCGGCCGGCGCGCACGGTCAGGTTGGGCCCCTTGAGCACCGGCCGCTCCCCCAGGGTGCGCATGGGCAGGAAGCCATTGACGTTGAAGTCGGTGAGCTCGACCTCGATCCCGCCGCGCGAGATGCGCAGCACCTTGGCCGGCGTCTTGCTGCCGATGTGCGGTTCCAGGAACTGGCACACCTTCAGGTCCTTGACCGCCGTCTCGGTCATCTCCGCGACCTCGGCCTGGATCGAGCAGTGCGAAGCCAGGTCGTTCAGGTCGGCGATGAACGCCTCGTGCCGCAGCTCCTCAGCGGCCTCCTCGCCGCGCGTCTCGATGGCGTGCAGCCAGCGGTGCACGAACAGGTCGGGGTAGCGCCGGATGGGCGAGGTGAAGTGCAGGTAGGCCTCGCGCGCCAGGCCGAAGTGCTTGGCCACGTCCTCGTGGTCCTTGACCTCGTAGGCCGCGCGCTCGACCAGGCCCATGATGCGCGCGATCAGGGCCTCCGCGTTGGGCCGCCGGCGCGCGGCGCGGATCAGCCGCCCGATGTCACGCCCGGTCAGGCGCTCCTTCTCCGGCACGCGGATCCCGTGGTCGAGGAGCATCTTGGCCACCGAGGCGATCTCGTCCTCGTCCTTCTCGGGATGGACGCGATACAGGGTCGGCAGGCCACGCTGGCGGAAGAGATCCCCCACCGCCTGGTTGGCCGCCAGGGCCGTCTCCTCGATCAGGGTCTGGGAGAAGTAGCGCGCAGCATCGACCACCTGCTTGACCTCGTGCGCCTCGTCGAAGACGAACTTCTTCTCCTTCGACTGGATGCGCAGCGAGCCCTTGGCGTCGCGGATGGCCTGCTGGCGCCGCGTCCAGCGCTCGAACAGGCGCAGGTCCTCCTCGAGGAAGGCGATCTCGGCGGTCTCGTCGGACTGCACGCCATCCAGCAGGTCCTGTACGACGCGGTAGGTGTTGCGCTTCTTGCTGCAGATGACGCTCTTGGCCACCCGCGCCGCGGTGCGCTGGCCCTTCGAATCGAACTCCATCAGCACCGAGTACGCCAGCCGATCACGCCCCTCGACCAGGGAGCACAGGGTGTTCGAGAGCTCCTCCGGCAGCATCGGGATGACCTGGTCGGGGAGGTAGACGCTGGTGGCGCGGGCGATGGCCTCGGCGTCGAGGGCGGTGCCGGGACACACGTAGTGCCCGACGTCGGCGATGTGCACCCCCAGCTCCAGCGCTCCCCCCTCGAGCTCGCGGATCGAGATGGCGTCGTCGTAGTCCTTCGCGTCGGCGCCATCGATGGTGAAGATCGTCTTCTCGCGCAGGTCCAGGCGTCCCTTCAGGTCCTGCGGGCCAGGGTCCGCGGGCAGGCTGGAGACCTCCTTCTTCACGTCGTCGGGAAAGCGCGTTCGCAGCCGGAAGGAGGACAGCAGCTCGACCTCCTCGGACTCCTCGTCGTGGTACGGGGGCGGGCCGGTCTCCATCGCCCCACCCGCGCGGGGGCGGCCCTGCACCAGGCCGCGCACGCCATCCGTTGCGATGGTGGGCGGCGCCACGTCGGACTCATCGATGACGTATTCCTCGTCGCCGCTGTCGATCGTCCAGCCACGGTCGGGCTTGGAGCCCTTGGCCGGCTCCTCAGGAGGTGTGTCACCCTGCTTGGCGCGCAGGAGGTCCTTGAAGGACTTGAAGGTCGGCGGCGGGTCGTCCTTGGCCATGGAGGGCAGGATACACCGATCCGCGGGGAAGTCCCCGGCAGCCCTGGTCCTCCCGCTTCGCGTCGGCGACAATCGAGCCCCTCTCCTTGTCGATCCCCCGGCCCCGCACGTGTCGCGCCCCGTCTCGGCGAGCGCGCCCGCGGGTGTCCCGTAACCGCCCGCCCGGGCGGCCACCGTCCCCTATGCGCAGCCCCCTCGCACTCGCGTCCCTGCTAGCCCTCCTCCCCTCGAGCGCCCGCGCCGATGGGGTCACCGTTCACCTGAACGGCTCGTACATCGAGAGCGTGACGGCGGGCGGCGTGACCGTCGGCTCCCAGGACCTGCGCCCCGGTCGCTCGGAGGGCGAGGCCGCCTTCTTCGATCAGCACGGCTTCGCCATCCGCGCTGCCGACGGCCGCAACCTGGCCTTCTACTTCGCGCGCCAGGCGAGCGCCCCCGAGTGGGAGGTGCGCCTCGGCGGGTGGCGCAACCGCAACGGGAACGAGCACGACTTCTTCGTCTTCGAGGTCGGCGGCAACGACACGATCCAGGTGGCCCCGCGCTTCCTCGACGGGAGCTACGGCAGCGAGGTGGTCATCTCGGGCTGGACCGCGACCGGCTACGACGCCCCGACCGGCCCCAACCGCGGGCAGGAGCTGCACGGCCTCGCGTTCCGCCACTCCGACCTGCGCCATGCCGACGGCACGCGCTTGACCAACGCCGACCGCCTGTCCGGCGTGCGCATTCGCTCCGTCTCCATCGACGGCGCCGCCTTCCTGGCCCACTCCCCGGGCGCGGTCCAGCACCAGGACGGCGACGGCAGCGTCGAGGTCCTGGGGCCGCGGCGCGTCTGGCAGCCCCTCGAGCTGGCCTACGACGGCCCCTGGGCGTCCGAGACCTCGGTCTCCCCCAACCCCTTCCTCGACTACCGGCTCGAGGTGCTCTTCATCGGTCCCAGC